>JASFUG010000070.1:0-11084 GCA_050050395.1 Nitrospirota bacterium | reverse complement strand
TGGTGATGAATAGAGCTGTCAGCAATCAGCGGTTAGCTGTCAGCTATAGCTCCCTCCCCCTCCGGGGGAGGGCCGGGGTGGGGGCGCTGGGGATCGCTGCGCTGATCTTCCTGTGGCTTGGTACGACGGCCGTGGCGGCGGAGCTCACGGCGCGGGTCGATCGCGATCACCTCTCGGTGGGAGAGACGCTGCAGCTCGTGGTCGAGCTGCACAGCGACGAGGGCGGCCTACGCACCCCGGATCTGGACTTCGACTTCGGCGGCGACTTCGATGTGGTCGGCCGCGCCACCGGCCACAACATGCAGTGGATCAACGGCCGTACCAGCGTGACCACGAACGTCACCTACCGGTTGCGGCCGACCCGTGCGGGCAACCTGACCATCCCCGGTCTCTCCCTCACCTACCGGGGCGACAGGCTGACGACCGCGCCGATCACCGTGACCGTGGGCGACGTACCGCGGCCCCCGAGTGAACCGACCCCTGGTACCGTGACCAACCCGGACGAGAGCGAGCCGCTCTTCCTGCTGATGTCACTCAGCAAGGAATCCGCGATGGTCGGTGAGCCCCTCACTGCCACCCTCTACGTCTACACCCGCCTGGACCTGCGGGACATCGACTTCGTCACCCCGCCGGACTTCCCCGGCTTCTGGGTCGACGACCTGGCGTCGCCGCGCAATATCCGACTCCAGCGCGCGGTGTGGGGCGGCGTGCCGTACAACCGTGCCCTCCTCCTGTCCCGCCTCATCACGCCGAACGCCGCGGGCACGATCACCATCCCGGCAACGGTGATGGACGTCACCTACCGACCGCCACGCAGGGCGCGTAGCAGCGACCCCTTCGCCCGGCTCTTCACCCGTCCGGCGGTGAAGAGGATCGCGAGCGAACCGGTGACGGTCACCGTGCGGCCCTTGCCCGAGGCGGGCAAGCCACCGGGGTTTTCCGGCGCCGTCGGGCGATTCCAGCTCAACGCGGCCCTGGATCGCGACTCTTCGGTGGTGAACGAACCGGTCAAGCTGGTCCTCACGGTGCAGGGCACCGGCAACTTCCGCGGCCTCTCGGCGCCGCTCCTCTCCCTGCCGGATGGCCTCGGTGCCTTCGATACCCAGGAGGAGTGCGACCTCGCCCCGAGCCCCGAGGGCAACCGCGGGAGCTGCACGTACACGTATCTCGTGGTGCCCCGACGTGCCGGAGACTTCACCTTGCCTGCCATGGAGCTGTGGTACTTCGAGCCGGCCAGCGGTCGTTACCGCCGGCTGGCCACGCCGTCCTACACCCTCGTCGTGCAGGCGGGTGAGAGCGCTGCGGCCGGCGGCGCCACCGCGGTGGGTCGGCGCGGGGTGGAGCTGCTGCGCAAGGAGATCCGTTACCTGATGGCGGATGACGCGCTGCGCGCGCCCGCCACCACGCCATGGGTGACACGCCGCCTCTTCTGGCTCCTCATCATCCTGCCCCCGGCGGCATACCTCGTCTGGGGAGCGACCGTGGTGGGCCTGCGTGTGGCGGGTCGTGAGAGCGCCGCCGGGCGCCGCCGCCGTGCCTACCGCACCGCGGTGGCGACCCTCGGCGCCACCACCGACACCAAGGGGGTGAGCCAAGGCGTGGAGACCTTCCTCTCGGAGATCATCGGACGGCCCGCTCGCGGCCTGCGCCGTGGCGAGCTGGCCACCGCCCTGACGGCCCACGGCCAGCCACCAGCGGCGGTGGACGAGCTCATCGCGGTGTTGGACGCATGCGACGCGGCGGAGTTCACGCCGGACAAGGGCGACGGCGCCTCCCTCGCCGACCGCGCGCGGGCCTGCATCGAGCGTCTCGGGGCCGCCGCCCTCGTCCTGCTCCTATGCCTCCCCGGAACCGCCCCCGCGGCCCCACCGGGGGGCGGCAACGCGATTGCCACCGCGCGCCAGGCCTACGAGGCCCAGGACTACGACCGCGCCCTCGCCAACTACCGCGCCGTCCTCGCCACGGGGGAGAGCGCCCCCCGCCACTACAACGCCGGCTGCGCCGCCTATCAGACGGGGCTCCTGGGAGAGGCGATCTACCACTGGAGCCGCGCACTCTACCTCGATCCGACCCTGGAGGACGCGGCCGCGAATCTCGAGACCGCGCGCCTGGCGGCAGCCGACGAGGTGAAACCGGAAGACATTCCCACCCTCTCCTGGCTCGCCACCCACCTCGACGCCCTCGCGATCCTCGCCCTGGTGGTCTGGTGGGCCCTGGCCCTCGCGCTGCTGATCACCCTGCGCCGGCCCCGGGGGCGGCGCGACGGCCCGGTGCTCGCCACGGTGGTGCTGGGCGCCGCGACCATGGCCGCGGCCGCCCTCCTCGCCTTCGGCTACCACCAGCATCGCACCTTTTCCCTGTCGGTGATCGTCGCCGACGAGGTGGCGGTGCGCTCTGGCCCCGGCGAGACCTTCCCCCAGGTCTTCACCCTCCACGCGGGCGCCCCCACCACCACCCTCGCCACCCAGGGCCAGTGGCTGCGGGTACGTCTCGGGGACCGGCTCGTCGGGTGGGTCTCGGAGCGCGATGCGGCCCTGGTGCGCGCGCCTTGGCACACTCGGTGACTGGTTCGGGCAAGCCACTCTGCTACGACCGAAAGGTCACAGCGGCGGCAGGCCGTACTCGGCCCAGCGGCTCCGCACCTTGTCCACCACCGCCGGGTCCATCACCAGGTCGTCGGGCCACTCGCGGGGGTGGCCCTCCTCCGGGAGCTTGCGGGTGGCGTCGATGCCGATCTTGCCGCCGAACTTGGGCAGGGGCGAGGAGTGGTCGAGGGCGTCGAGCGGCCCCTCGACGATGGTCACGTCGCGCTTCCAGTCGACGTTGTTGGACAGGCGGAACACCACCTGGCGCGGGTCCTGGACATCCACGTCCCGGTCCACCACCACGATGCACTTGGAGAACTGCATCTGCCCGGCGCCCCAGATGGTGTGCATGATCTTGCGCGCGTGGCCCGGGTAGCGCTTGTCGATGGCGACCAGCACCAGGTTGTGGAACACCCCCTCGATGGGCAGGTTGATGTCGACGATCTCCGGGTTCTGGCGCCGCAGGAGGGGCAGGAAGATGCGCTCCGTCGCCTTGCCCAGGTAGTCGTCCTCCATCGGCGGCGGTCCGACGATGATCGTCGGGTAGACGGCGTTGCGCTTGCGGGTGATGCAGGTGCAGTGGAAGACGGGATACTCCTCGGCCAGGGAGTAGTAGCCGGTGTGATCGCCGTACGGCCCCTCGATGCGCGACTCGCCCGGGTCGACGTAGCCCTCCAGGACGATCTCGGCCGAGGCCGGCACCTCCATCTCCGGGATCGTCTCGCACGGCACCAGCTCCACCGGCTTGTTGCGCAGGAAGCCGGCGAAGAAGATCTCGCCGATCCCGTCGGGCAGCGGCGCGGTCGCCGCGTAGATGGTCGCCGGGTCACAGCCCAGCACGACCGCCACCGGCAACACCTCGCCCTTGCGCGCCCGGTCCTGGAGGTGCTTGGCGCCGTGCTTGTGGATGTGCCAGTGCATTCCCGTCGTCTGCGCATCGTAGAGCTGCATGCGGTACATGCCGACGTTGCGGAACCGGCCGTCCGGCGACTTGGTGAACACCAGGGGCAGGGAGACGAACGGCCCCCCATCGTCCGGCCAGGCGGTGATGATCGGCAGCTTGGTGAGGTCCGGGTCCCGGTCGATCACCTCCTTGCACGGCGCCGTCTTCACCCGCCGCGGCAGGAAGTTGCCGAGCTGCTTGAGCTTGGGTAGCGACCGCACCGCGCCCATGAAGTCCTTGGGCCAGTCGGGATCGAGGATGTCGATCAGCCGCGCGCCGGGCTCCTCCAGGGAGTCCACGCCCAGGGCCATGCACATGCGCCGCTGGGAGCCGAACAGGTTGATCGCCACCGGCAGGTCCGCGCCCTTCACCGTCTCGAAGAGCAGGGCCTTGCCCCCGCCGGGCGACTTGCACTGGGCGTCGGCGATGGCCGCGATCTCCAGGTGGGGATCGACCTCGCAGGTCACCCGGTGTAGCTCCCCCGCCTCGTCCAGGACGCGGATGAAGTGGCCGAGGTCGTCGTAGGCGATGCGCGGCTTGGGCGGGGCGTCGGCCATGGGTTCCCGTATGGGACGAACAGGTGGCGAGTCTACGGGCGTGACGCCCCGACGGGAAAGGCATCGGGGCCAAACCTGCAGTCGCCGCTCCTGATCCTGGCCCGGCCGCCCACGCCGCGGTGACGCAAACTTGCAGTCGATTCTGGGGTAGCTGTGCCGCTCTCGGCGATGACTCCCAAGCGGAGGCGACGCCGCCCGTGAAGGGCCCCCGATTCTCCCGTCTTTGGCGCGCGATCCCGGCCGGCCTGTCCGTTCGTCCCTCCCTCCCGGAGCCGTGGCACAGAAAGCAATACTCAAGCGGTCGAGGATGTAAAGAGGTCGGTGTTACCCTTGCCGCCTCGAACCACGCGAGGAGATCACGTCATGCAACCTAGTCCAACTGGACTCGTACTACCGATGGCCTTGATGGTGACACTGGTGGTCACGCCCGTGCCAGCGGAGACCTTGCGGGTGGAGTTCGCCGGCGCGGTCACATCCACCCACATCATCGATGTGGTCGGTGCCGGCGCCCCGGTCAGTGGCTGGTTCGAGTTCGACCCGGCGGCGAAGGACGCCAACCCCTCCGATCCGGCCGTCGGCCTCTATCCGGCCGTGAGCGCCGCATCGGTCACCGTCGGCGGCCACGAATACGCGGCCCAACGCGGCGTCCTCACGGTGATGAACGACGGCGTCCTCGATCCCAACCGGCCCAAGCCGATGGACCTCTACGGCCTCAATGCCGGCCCGCCGCTCACCGGCGACGCCCTCTCGGGCCTGCCGCCCTTCCAGCTCGAGATCAACCTCGGCGACACCACCGCCTCGGCGTTCAGCGACGACCATCTGCCGCGAGACCCGGACGGCGCACGCTTCGACATCACCGCCCTCGGCCCCACCCGCACCCTCGGCGGTCGCCTGCATTTCAAGTCCGCGGCCACCGGACAGATCGGTGTGGTGCAGTTCCGCGTCGATCGCCTGCAGCGGCCGAGATAGCCGATGGCGCCGCGCGAGCAAGGCAACCAGCTCGCACATCGCCGTTCGAATCCCCCCTCCCTGCCGGTCTGACCCAACGTCTTGATGACGTAGCCTCTTCGATTCCCTCGGGACCACGAAACAAACGGTCGTACCGAGGGCTGCATCTTCCGCCGGCCGGGCAGCCTGTAGATCTGCGTACGGTCCCGGTCGTGCGTGTGGCACACACGGCGAGGCCTTGTCCGAGACGAACGGCGGGCTGCAGCGTAGAATCGCGTGCCATGCGCAAGGAACTCCACGTCACCACCCGTGCCCGCGAGGAGCTGGTGGACATCACGGAGCAGGTGCGCGCCGCGGTGGCCGAGAGCGGGGTGCGCGACGGGGTGTGCTGCCTCTACGCCCAAGGGGCGACGGCGGCGCTCATGGTGCAGGAGAACTGGGACGCCTCGGTACGCACCGACGTGGTCGATTGCCTGCGCAAGCTGATCCCCCGCGGCGTGTGGCACCACGACGCCCAGGACGGCAACGGCGACGCCCACCTCAAGGCGGGGATCGTGGGGCCGTCGGAGGTGATCCCGATCCTCGACGGCGAGCTCGGCCTCTCCACCTGGCAGAACCTCTTCCTGTGCGACTTCGACGGCCCCCGGCGGCGACGCACGGTGGTGTGCACGATCCTCGCCGACCGGTAGCGGCGCGGGCTGCCGCGACCCAAGAGACTGCCGAGTCCGTCTGCTCAGGTACGTCGCCGCAATGGTAGTAGGTCCGTGGTGGCTCCTCTTCTGGCAGAGGGTTTGACCACGGGGGACACGGGGGAACGTTGGGGGGGCAGGAGGGGCGTGAGGTATCCACACGCCTCCGCACAGGGTCGTTTTCGTGGCCCGACGACGGGGCCGGCGGCGGGCTGCCCCACTGCCAGCCGGGTTTTGCCCCCCGTGTGCCCCTTGGTGAACCAAACTGCGAGGAGCCGCCGGCCTCCAGGCACCTGCGTTGGCCTCGATGCCGCGCTCCGGTACGCCTTTCGTGGCTACCAGACGAAAAATTTCAGCCAAAGGATAGACAAAAAAAGCGCCGCGGCCGGAGCCGCGACGCCTCTTGTCACCGGACGCCCTGCCGGGGGATCAGGAGATCCGCTCCCACTCGTAGTCGACGTCGATGGGCTGGTCGGTGATGTCCTGACCCTCGGGAACGCCGGTCACCGAAATGGTGCCTTCCATGTGGCCGGAGATGGTGTCGCCCACGGCCCCCGAGATGTCGGACGTGAGACTCACGTCGCTGAGGTCGAAGTTGATGGAGATGCCGCCGAAGTCGAAATCTCCGCTCAGGTCGCCCTCCGCGAAATCGCTGAAGTCGTCCTCGCTGGACGGCAGCTCGGCACCGGTGAAGGTCTCCTCCAGGGTGTCACTCTGTCCCGAGATGTTCTCGGTGATGGTGAGCTGCCACACCGACTCGGCGGGGATGGTCCCGCCGCCATCACCACCGCCACCACCGTCCGGAGTGCCGCCGATGTTGATGTGGGTGATGTCGATGTTGATGTCGAAGGGGATGGTCACGGCACTGCCGCTGTCCGTCAGGACCACCGTGGTGCCGGTGATACTCACCTGCACGTCGTCCAGGACCCCGTCGAAGCCGATACCGTCCGCGTCGAACTCCTCACCGAAGAAGTCGTACGTGGTGAAGTCGACCTCGTTGTCCTCGTAGTAGGTCTGGAGGTTGGCGTTCACCACGGCGATCGCGTCGTCGATCTCCTCCTCGGTGATCTCGTCGTGGTCCGCTGCCCAGCTGTCGAAGAGCTCGCCGAGATCCATGGCCGCCGAGTTGACCATGGCCACGCTGGTCAGAGGGTTGACGTTCACCGTGCCACCACCCGCGGACCAGGAGTAGAGCACCGTCTCGCCGTCCGACGAGGTCGCGGAGACCATGAACGGCGGGTTGTCCTTGACGGTGATGGAATACACGCCGCCGGCGCCGATGGCCGTCGAGCTCACAGTGCCGTCGGCGTCGACGACGTCGACCATACCGTCCAGGGCGACACCGGAGGCCACGGTGCCGCTCAGGGTGGTGTCGTCGTCTCCTCCGTCACCGCCGCCGCCGCACCCAGCCAGGGTGAGGGTGGCTATGACCAACGGCAACATCGTCAGTCTTGCGATTAGCTTCATGGAACTTCCTCCTGGGTTTCCCGGGATGGCATGGACGGGAGGCCCCGCCCACTGGCGGACGGCCCTCCGCGCCCGTTTCGGCAGCGGCGGCCCCGTACCCAATCCCTCTGTGAGAATCGGCGGAAATAACGTTTGGAGCCGAGAATAATGCCATCCGTAGACCGCATGGAGCGGGACGCTCCATGCGGTCTGATGGCGGGCGCGAGCCTGCCATCCACGGGGGGTGAAGCCACCCGGACCTGTGCCGGGTGGCGAGGGGGGCGCGTGGCGTCCCCCTCCATATCAGGGCGGGCTTCAGCCCGCCGGACGCCGAAACCTCTTGAGAACACGGCCTCGGCCGGTTGAAACCGGCCCTACAAATGGGCCCTATGCCTACCCGAAAAAGCGCTGTGCCTCATTTCCGCTGATCCTCTGTATAAGCTCAATCAAAACCGTCGGACACGTCCACGTGACACGACTCGTACCATCTGTATCGCTTACCTTGCAGCACCGATAGAATCCTGGCCTCGGATTCGCGGCAATGGCCGACGCGGTGACGGTCGCCGGGGAGGGAAGCGTGGTGCGCGAGCGGCTCAGGGCAATCTGGGAAAAGCGGATACCGCCCGATGTACGGGAGCACCTCGCCCGATGGCTGCCTCTGGCCAGGCGGGCCGGGCACGCCGCCGGCCAGTACCGCCGGCGCCTGCTCGGCGACGCGGGCACTTTCACATTCACCAGCGCCGTCGTGATCGCCCTCTACGCCGGCGCGCTGTATGCCCTCGGCCTATGGTGGACAGTCTTCCTGGAGACGGCGGTGGGAGAGCATTTCGTCGGCTTCTTTGGGGAGCGGGCATCGGTCATCGAGACCTTCCTCGATCAGCCGCTCTGGGTGGTCACCGGCAAGATCTACCTGGCTACCGCAGCCGCCGGGCTGGCGGTCGGCGCCGTCGGGCGATTCCTCCTCCTCAAACGCTACCTGTACGACTTCGCCAGCTGCCCGATCCGTCTCGTGGTTTGGGGTGGGGCGACCGTCGCCCTCGCGGCGGTGTGGGTGGCCGAGGTCTTCTCCCTGGATCTACGGAACGCGCTGCTCGTCACCGTGGCGCCAGCCCTGGGGATGTTCGCCTCGTCCGTCAGCCTGGCGGCGCGCCTCTGCCCGGAGGTCACCGCCGTGGGGCGAGTGGCGGTGGCCGGGGGTGAGGTCCTGCGGCGTCTCGCCCTACGATGGTGGGACCGCCGCTGACGCATGCTCGCGGATCACCTCCAGAAAGGCATCGCCGTAGCGCGCCAGCTTGCGTTCGCCGATCCCCGAGAGCTGAAGGAGCTCCGCGTGGCTGTTGGGCCGATGCTCCAACATCGCCAGCAGGGTGGCATCGTGGAAGATGACGTAGGGTGGCACGGACTGTTCCTCGGCGAGCTGCCGGCGGCGGGCGCGGAGCGCCTCCCACAAGGGCTGCTGCGCGACGGTCACCAGGCGGGGCTCGCGCGCCCCGCCGGGACGGGGCGTCACTCGACGGCCGCGTGGCGCCTCCCGGCGCAGCAGCACTCGCTCCGCCCCGCGCAACACCGCACGACTGCGCTCGGTGAGCTTCAGGGAGCCGTGCCCCGCCACATCCACCGCCAGCAGGCCACGGGCGATCAGCTGGCGGAACACACCACGCCATTCGACCGCGGTGAGCTCCCCGCCGATGCCGTAGGTGGAGAGTCGCTGGTGGCCCCACTGCTCGATGCGCTCGCCGCCCTTACCGAGCAGCACGTCGATGAGGTGGCCCACTCCGAATAGCTGTCCCGTGCGGTAGACGCACGACAGCGCCTTCTGCGCCGCCTCCGTGGCGTCCCATTGCGCCACCGGCTCCAGGCAATTGTCGCAGTTGCCACACGCCCCATCGTGCTCCTCCCCGAAGTGGCGCAGCAGCGCCTGGCGGCGGCAGGTAGCGAGCTCGCAGAAGCCGAGCATCGCCTCGATCTTCTCTCGCTCCCGACGCTTGTGCCCCTCATCCGCCTCCCCGCCGTCGACCATGTTACGCAGGGCGATCGCGTCCTGTAGCCCGTAGGCAAGCCACGCGTCGGCGGCCACCCCGTCGCGCCCGGCGCGGCCAGTCTCCTGGTAGTACGCCTCCAGGCTGCGCGGCAGGTCGAGATGGGCGACGAAGCGCACGTTCGACTTGTCGATCCCCATACCGAAGGCGATGGTGGCGACCATCACCACGCCCTCGCCGTTGAGGAACCGGTCCTGGTGGGCCTGGCGCACCTCACCGGGCAGACCGGCGTGGTACGGCAAGGCATCCCAGCCACGCCCCCGCAGCCACTCGGCGGTCTCCGCCACCCGCTTCCGCGACAGGCAGTAGACGATGCCCGCGTCTCCCCGGTGCTCCGCCTCCAGGAAGCGCATGAGCTGCTCGCGACCGTTGCGGCGCGGCACGACACGGTAGCAGATGTTTGGCCGATCGAACCCTGCCACGATCTGCACCGCGTCGGTCAGCATCAGGCGTGCCGAGAGCTCCCGTCGGGTACGCTCGTCGGCGGTAGCGGTGAGGGCGACACGTGGCACCCCGGGAAACCGCTCCTGAAGTACGCCTAGCTGGAGGTACTCGGGCCGGAAGTCGTGACCCCACTGAGAGACGCAGTGTGCCTCGTCGATGGCGAACAGGGCGAGACGGGCGCGGCCCAGGAGGTCGAGGGTGCGGCGACTGAGAAGCCGCTCCGGCGCAACGTACAGCAGGTCGAGGCCGCCGGCGAGGAGCTCGCCCTCCACCGCCCGCACCTCCTCCAGGGACTGGGTCGAGTTGAGGAATGCCGCACGCACGCCGGCCTGGGTGAGACCACTCACCTGGTCGCGCATCAGGGCGATGAGGGGCGACACGACGATGCCCGTGCCGTCCCGGATCATCGCCGGAATCTGGTAGCACAAGGACTTGCCGCCGCCGGTGGGCATGACCACCACCACGTCGCCGCCACCGATCAGGCGCTCGATCACCTCTTCCTGGTGGTGCCGGAACTCCTGGTAGCCGAAGACCGTGCGCAGGAGATGAAGAGCCCGGCCATCCATGGGGGGCGATTCTCCCCATCCGACCGCCCCCTGTCACCGGTCCACCCGGCGATACCGCGGCACCGCTAACCAACGGTCGCCGGGTGTGGCTCGGTGTTCCGTGCGGCTGCCCGCGCCTGGGTACGGCGATCGACTGGCAGCTCGAAGGTAAAGGACGCGCCCGATCCGTCGCCGCTCTCGGCCCAGATCCGGCCACCGTGGCGGTCCAGGACCGTGCGGCAGAAGAACAACCCGAGGCCGCAGTTGCCCGACACCTTGCGCACCTCGTCGGCGCCCTGCCAGAAGCGGCCGAAGATCGACTCCAGCTCGTCCGCCGGGATCCCCGGCCCTTGATCCCGGATCGCCACCCGCTGCTGCTCACCGTGCGCACGCACCGTCACCGCGATGGTGCTTCCCGCAGGCGAGTACCGCACCGCGTTCGAAAGCAGGTTGCCGACGACCCGCTGGATCTGCTCGCCATCGGCCCACACCCGCTGGAGGTCCGCCGGGGCGTCGACCTCCAGCCGGACGTCGCTGCGGCGCAGGGTGGGGCGCATCTGGTGCGCGACCGCCTGCACTATCGCCACCAGGCTCACCTGAGCCATCTTCAAGGCCGCGGCCCCCTCGACGCTGCGCACGATATCGAGGAAATCCTTGACCATCTTGTCCAGGGTCGTCGCATTCGTGGTGATCAGGTCGATCACCTCCTGCTGCTCGGGACTCGCCTCCCCCAGCAGGCCATCGGTGAACATCGCGCACGACTGCTGGATCGACACGACCGGGGTGCGGAGGTCGTGGGCCAACATGGAAAGCAGATCGAGGCGTGGCGTGGGCATGGTGTCCTTGTCGATCCAACGGCCTCCCCGACCGACCGATCGCATGCTTCGC
>JASFUG010000069.1:0-11187 GCA_050050395.1 Nitrospirota bacterium | reverse complement strand
GGCCATAGGGTCGCCATCGACGTCGACCAACCATGCATCGATGTGCTGGCGGTCGATGAGCGCGATCGTGTGTTGGGCAAACAGGACCGATTGCGGATTCCACCCAAAGCCACCTGGCTGATTCGTCGAACCATCCTCATACGCGACGCACCGCCGCAGGAGCTGACCGATGCTGAACCTCTGGAAACGACTCGCACTCCTTCTCGCGCTGCTTCCGATTCTTTCCGCTTGTACGCCGCATTACCTAATACGGTCCGAGTACGTCGTCACCCAGCAGGTCAATGAATCCCCGGAGATCATCGAAACGGCGTCCTACAAGGAGGTTCTGCCGACCGTCTCCACGATTGCCGTGCGAGCGCCCGACAGTTGCGCCAACGAGACCACGGCTATTCACAGCGGTGAGGCAGTGGGTCGCGGTCTGCTGCTGAAGACCGACTGCGGTGTCGAGATGTCCGAGTTGGAGCGCGCCCTGGCGAAGGCCGGCTACCAGGTGATCTCGTGGGACATCATCAAGAACCGGGTTCGCCACGACCAACACATGACGCCCGTCAAGGCGGCACAGGAGCTCGGCGCTCAGGTGCTATTCCAAGTCAACTCGTTGGAGCGCTCGGCGTCCAATGTGCGGCAGGACGCGCGGTGGGAGCGTCGCTTCTATCGCTCCTCGAGTGACGGCGATCAGGGCAGCCCGGCACCCGTCAATGCGAAGCTCAAAGACACCTTCGAATCATTCATCATTCCGCAAGAACAGGGCGCGCTTCCCGAACGACGACTCAGTGCGACGATCAATGCCACGGCCGTCCTGGTCGACACCGGTCAGGCGATCTGGTTTTACGAGTGGACGCACAAGGAAGCGCTGAGCGATCGCTACGAGACCGACGTGCTCCTCGCCTGCAAACACGACGTGTGCTGGCGGCCCTCGGCCGAGACCAAGCCCGAGCGCGAGGTGTATAGCGGCAGCACCGAAGCGGTCTCGGCAAGCGAGCGTGACGCGAGCGCGATCAACGCAACCTACAACGAGCTGATCGGACAGGCCCTGGACGATCTCGTGACGCGCTTCGCGAGAAGCGGCTCTCAGCCCCGCGTCGAAGGCAACTGAGGGACGAGGCGCGCCTAGCGAGGCACGCGAATCCTGAAATCGCCATCCGGCCGAGGACGCGGCCGGGAGATCCGGTCAGATCCGCGGCCGCAGTAGATCCCGTTTAGTCGATCTGCTTGCGCAGAAACGTCGGTATATCCAGGTCCTCGGTCGCGGGGAACTTCCGCGGGCTGTGGCCCCGGTCCTGAACGTGGGCCGTCCCGGACTCCTGGCGCATGAACGTCGGCTGGCGATCGACCTCGCGCGACACACCGAAGGGCGCCGGATCGTCGAATCCGACGGCCTTGGGCAGGGGCTCGGCCTGTACCTGGGGCAGGTGCTCCGGCTTGGCCTTGTCCTCGAATCCGGTGGCGATCACCGTTACCCGGATCTCGCCATCCATGTCCTCGCGGAACACCGAGCCGAAGATGATCTCGGCGTCCTCGTGGGCGCTCTCCTGGACCAGGGTGGCGGCGCTGTTCATCTCGGCGAGGGTCATGTCCGCGCCACCGGTGATATTGATCAGCACCCCGCGGGCACCGTCGATCGAGCTGTCCTCGAGGAGCGGCGAGGAGATCGCCTTCAAGGCCGCCTCCTCGGCGCGTCCATCGCCGCTGGCGCGGCCGGAGCCCATCACCGCCGCACCCATGTCCTTCATCACCGTGCGCACGTCCGCGAAGTCGAGATTGATGTAGCCCGGCGTCGTGATGAGCTCGGAGATGCCGTTCACCGCCTGGGTCAGGACCTCGTCCGCGACACCGAAGGCATCGAGGAAGGAGAGGTTCTCCTCCACCACGGAGATCAGTCGCTGGTTGGGGATGACGATCACCGTGTCCACCTCGCGGCGCAGCTCCGTCAGCCCCTCGTCGGCGATGCGCATGCGCCGCTTGCCCTCGAAGCCAAACGGCTTGGTGACCACCGCCACGGTTAAGGCCCCAACCTCTCGCGCCACGGCCGCGACCACCGGCGCGGAGCCGGTGCCGGTGCCGCCCCCCATCCCGGCGGTCACGAACACCATGTCGGCGCCCTCCAGGTGGCTGCGGATCGCGTCGATGGACGCGGTCGCCGCCTGCTTGCCGATCTCCGGCCGCGCCCCGGCCCCCAGACCGGTGTTGCCGACCTGCACCCGGGTCTCGGTGAGCGAGCGCTCGAGGGCCTGACGATCGGTGTTCAGGGCGATAAAGTCGACGCCCTTGATCCCGGAGGCAATCATGTTGTTCAGGGCGTTGTTGCCGCCCCCTCCGCAACCGACGACCTTGATGACGGCGGCGGGCTTGATCTCCTCGGCAAAGCTGAACTTCATGGCCGTGCTCCTGGTCCGAACCGACGATCGGCGACCGCCAAGCACAGCGAGCAGGCGAACACGATCCGGATGGCGGGTGGGAAGGGCTGGGGCGAGTGTGGAGATCGCACTACGATTCCACGGCGGGAAGGAACAGCAGAACTGCGGGAATGCGGCGGGAACAACAGGCGTCAGGAGCGACGCCGGAGGGATACGCTTTATGTAATCAGATTTGGTGAAATGTCAAAAGAAATTTGCGAACCAGCCCTTCATACGCCCGACGATGCCGCTGAACATCCCGTCATCACCGGTGGAGGGCTTGAAATAGGTGTCGTGGATTCCCGCATGGGCACCGTAACAGACCAGCCCGACACCGGTGGCGTACATCGGGTTGGAGACCACCTCGACCAGCCCAGCGACCCCGGTGGGCCGGCCCACGCGCACCGGCATGCGTAGCACCGCTTCACCGGTCTGGTCGATGCCCTCCAGACAGGAGGCACCGCCGGTGAGGACCGATCCGGCCGCGATCATGCCCGCGTAGCCCGAGCGCTCGATCTCCTCCCGCAACATGGCGAAGATCTCCTCCTGGCGCGGCTCGATGATCTCCGAGAGGATCTGCCGGGACATGACGCGCGGCGGCCGGCCGCCGACCGACGGCACCTCGATGGTCTCCCGGTCACTCACCAGCGCGGTGCGTGAGCAGCCGTGCTTGCGCTTGATCTTCTCGGCATCCGATACCGGCGTACGCAGGCCGATCGAGATGTCGTTGGTGACGTTGTTGCCCCCCAAAGAGAGCACCGACGTGTACCACACCCCGCCGCGGAAGTAGATCGCCAGGTCGGTGGTGCCGCCACCGGAGTCGACGAGTGCCACCCCGAGCTCCTTCTCCTCCGGCGTGAGAACGGCCTCTGCCGAGGCGAGGGGCTCGAGGACGATGTCCGCGACCTCCAGCCCGGCGCGATTGCACGACTTCACCAGATTCTGGGCGCTGGTCACCGCACCGGTGATGATGTGCACCTCCGCCTCCAACCGCACACCGAACATCCCGATGGGCTCCTTCACCCCGTCCTGATCGTCGACGATGTACTCCTGGGGCAGGATGTGCAGCACCTCGCGGTCCATCGGAATCGAGACGGCACGCGCCGCGTCGAGTACCCGCTCCACGTCGTCCTCGGCGACCTCGCGGTCCTTGACCGCAACCACGCCGCGCGAGTTGAAGCTCTTGATGTGGCCGCCGGCGATCCCCACGAACACGCGGCTGATCTCCTCGCCCGCCATCAGCTCCGCCTCTTCCACGGCGCGCTTGATCGACTCGACCGTGGCGTCGATGTTGACGACCACGCCCTTGCGCAGGCCGGTGGACGGGTGGGTACCGAGCCCCACCACCTCGACCTCACCGCCGTCGCCGACGTGGCCTACCACCACGCAGATCTTCGTCGTGCCGATGTCCAGGCCAACAATGGACTCACTCTTCAACCGCCGCCTCCTGTCAGATCCACGCGCGACCCAGCCTCCCGGCCCGCCTCCGAGCCGGAGTATCCGTCGCTCGACGGCGGCCAGTCTAGGTGGGAGTCAGAAACGGGCCACGGATATCGACTTGCGAGAAAACGGGCTCCAAAACCGTGGCGCACGCGGCGGCCGTTCCTGCTCAGATTCGGACCTATCCCGGACCGGCGACCACCGCCCGGTCCTTGAAACGCAAATCGATGCGCGCCACGCGCTGCTTCGATTCCGCCACGTCCGGCAGGATGCGCGCCAGGCGATCGAGCTTGGTCGAGTAATCGCCGCGGCCAAGAAATATCTCGATGCCGCCGTGCTCCGCGACCAGCACCGGGTCGCCGAGCTCGTCGAAACGCAGGTGACGGATTTCGTCCGCGGCGGGAAAGCCGCGACGCTGGCTGGCCTGGAGGGCGGTGAGGGCGCGTCGGATCGCCGTGGGCCGCTCGACCCAGTGGCGCTCCGACGGTCCCAGGCGGATGCGCACCAGAGAGGCGCTACCGAAATCCTCGGTCTGCTCGATCACCTTTCCCTCGTCGTCCACGAGCCAGCCATGCAGGCCGGCGGTGACCACCGCCACCGCGTCACGCACCGCTACCTGGACACGCAGCCGGTCGGGAAGCCAGCGCGCCACCACCGCCCGCTCCACCCACGGGTCCGCCTGTATCGTGTCCCGGATCGCAGTGAGGTCGAGCGCGAAGAGTGACTCGCCGAGATGGGGAGCCAGGTAGTGCTCCTCGAAGTAGGCGGCGTCGATCGCCGGCCCGCCGATCCCATCCATCACCACGGCGAACCCCTGTAGATTAAATAGCGGCTGCGCGCGCAACCACGCCATTCCCCGGTAGAGGCCTACGGCGCCGGCGGCAATCACCAGGACCACAACCGAAGCCAGCGCCAACCGCAACCGTGCTCGACGCCGCGCCTGTTGCTCACGCGCGCTCGGCGCCGCGGAACGGGGCGCTCGGCGCCCCGCCGCGCGCTTCCCCGCCGCGGCCGCCGAGCTGCGGCCGGCACGTGGAGCCGTGGTCTGGTCGCGCAGCGCCACCTTGGTACCGGACCGTGGATTCATTCCGCGACGGCCACGGGGCCGGCGTCCCGAGAAGAGACGCCATCGTCCTCGGCCCGCCGGTTGCAGCTTACCCTGTCGACGTCGGGCAGCCATCAGTCGCGCTCCCGGGGTATGCCATCGAGCAACCTCTCTACCAGATCGTCGAAGTCGATACCGATCGCCGCCGCCGCCTTGGGCAGGAGGCTGTGGGTGGTCATCCCGGGTATGGTATTGACCTCGAGCAGGAAGTAGTTGTCCGCCGCGTCGACCATCACGTCGACCCGCACACCGCCGCGGCAACCGAGGGCCGCCGCCGCCTTGGCGGACGCGCGCTGGATGTCGCGGCTCACCCCTTCGGGCAACGGCGCCGGCACCAGGTACTCGGTCCGATCCGACTGGTACTTCGCCTGATAGTCGTAGAACCCACCGGGGGCGCGAATTTCCACCAGCGGCAAGGGATCTCCGTTCAGCACGCCGCAGGTGATCTCACGACCCGCGATAAACTCCTCAATGAAGATCCTGCGACCGTAGGTCAGGGCGGAACGCAAGGCCACCGCCACCTCATCGGCACGATGCACCACCACGATGCCGAGGGTCGAGCCTTCGTAAACCGGTTTCACCACCAGCGGCTGGTCGAGGTCGCGCAGCAACCCGGTCGCCTCTTCCGGGCTGTTCACTACCCAGAACTCCGGCGTGGGCAGATCATGGGACCGGAACAGCCGTTTGGTGAGCAGCTTGTCCATCGCCACCGCCGACGCCTGCACCCCGGAGCCGGTGTACGGGATCCCGAGGATCTCCAGAAAGCCCTGCACCCGCCCGTCCTCCCCGAGCCGGCCGTGGAGTGCGATGAACGCGACGCCGATGGAGGTGCGCCGCAGCGCCGCCGACAGGTCGTCGCGGGTGTCGATCGCGACCGCGTCGTAGCCCTTGCGCTGCAGGGCGGCATGGACCGCCGTGCCCGACTCCAGCGAGATCTCCCGCTCATGGGAGGTCCCCCCCATCAGCACGCCGACGCGCTTGCCGCGCCAGTAGCCGCGTTCGGTCATCGTTGGATGCTCCACGAAGACGGGGTGCGGGATGCGGGATGCGGGATGGGGGAATGGATCCGGCCCTGCGGGCCGGCCAATCCTTTCATAAAAAACATCGGGCCGGCGACGCCGGCCAACCGCCCCCTCACCCCCCATCCCCCACCCCCCATCCCGAGCGGCATGATGGCACCCCAACTTGTCACTGGCTCGACCTCCCGGTGCTTGCGTCTCCGCTCTCTTCCCCGAGGATCTGTATCTCCAGCTCCAACGCGATGCCGGCACGCGCCAGGACCTCCGTACGGGCACGGTCGATCAGCGCTTCCACGTCGGCCGCACGGGCACCGCCGAGGTTGACGATGAAATTGGCATGCTTGGTGGAGATCTCGGCCTGTCCCTGTCGTGCTCCGGCTAACCCGGCGTCGCGGATCATCCGCCACGCAGAGTGACCCGGCGGGTTCTTGAAGATCGAGCCGGCGTTGGGGAGGTCGAGAGGCTGGGTGTGGCGCTTGGTCGCGAGCCGCTGCCGCGCTCGCTCCCACGGCGCCGGACGGGCGGCCCGCAGGCGCAACGCCACCTCCACCACCACTTCATCGGGGTCGAGGTCGCTGCCGCGGTAGCGCAGGCCTAGTTGCCCTGCATCCCACCACGTCAGATCTCCCCGGCGGTCCAGGACCCGGGCCGCGATGAGGAGGTCCGCCATGCAGTCGTCGTGGGCCCCGGCGTTCATGCGCACGGCGGCACCTACCGTCCCAGGCACTCCCACCAGGTCTTCCAGCCCGCCCAGCCCGTGACGGCGCATTGCGACCAGTAGGCGGCCCAGTGGAAGTCCGGCGCCGACGAGGAGCCGGTCGTCCATCACCGCGAAGTGGGCGAGGTGCGACAGGTTGATCACCACACCACGCACCCCACCGTCGCGCACCAGCACGTTCGAGCCCTTGCCCAGCAGCGTGTAGGCACCGCCGCTCGCGGCCACCACCGCCTCCAGTGCCGCCACAGTGCGCGGCCGCACCCACCAGTCCGCCGGGCCACCGACGCGAAAGGTCGTGTGGCGTGCCAGAGGCTCGTCCGCCCGCACCTCGGCGTCGAGGGTCGGGAGGGTGGCCTCAATTGGCTGCATTTCGCAGGGGCTCACGACTCGATGTCACACCGTAGGGCACGTGGGTCCGATGGACGTGACGCGCGATTGAACCACAACCGCTCGTTGGGCATGGATGAGTGGGAGCAGGAAGATCAGGAGGGATCGGGGCGAGAGGTCAGTCGCGAGTACCCGCACCGCGGTCCGCCGTCCCTGGATGTCGCTCCGGTGGAGGGCCTGGTGAGGTGGGGATCCGCAGGTGTGCAGGAAGGCGGTCGGCAAGCCGATGGGCGAGGCGGGTGATGTCCCCGGCACCGAGTGTCAGGAGCAGATCGCCCGGCCTGACGACCTCGAGAGCCGCTGTTTCCAGGCTGGGCAGATCGGTGCAGAAGTGGACGTCGCGGTGGCCGTGCCGGTGCAGCAGGCGGCACAGCTCGGCGCCGTCAGGTCCCGTGCCGCGCGATTCGCCGGCACTGTAGACCCGGGTGATGAGGCACACGTCGGCCGCCAAGAGACAGGTGGTGAATTGCTCGGCCAGGGCAGCGAGGCGCGAGTAGCGGTGCGGCTGGACCAAGGCGACGATGCGCCCCGGCCAGTACCCACGGGCGGTGGCCAGAGTCGCGGCGATCTCCGTCGGATGGTGGCCGTAGTCGTCCACCAGCTCCACCCCCCCGCCAGCGAACAGCCGTTCGAAGCGTCGGCCCACGCCCTGGTAGCGCAACAGGGCGGCGCGCAGCACCTCGACCTCGATCTCGAGGAAGCGTCCGACCGCGATCGCGGCCGCGGCATTGTAGAGATTGTGGCGGCCCGGCGCATGGAGGTGGAAGACGCCCAGGTCGGCACCGTCCTCCACCAGCTGGAACGCCTGCGGCGCGCCGCCGCCGTCGGTCAACGGCAGGATGCGCAGGTTCGCCTGGGGCGAGGTGCCGAAGGTCCGGACGCGCTTGCGCACCCGAGGTAGGAGGCGTGCGACCCGGGGATCGTCGAGGTTCAGCGCCGTCAGACCGAAAAACGGGATACGGTTGCAGAACGCGACGAAGGCGGCTTCGAGGGCCTCGGCGCTGCCATAATGGTCCAGATGCTCGTCATCGACGTTGGTCACCACGCCGACCACCGGTGACAAGGTGAGGAACGAGCCATCGGACTCGTCCGCCTCCGCCAGCAGCACCTCCCCCCGGCCGAGGCGCGCCCCACCGTAGCCGGCGCCCTTCACCCGCCCTCCGACGACTACCGTTGGGTCGAGGCCACCCCCCTCCAGGAGGACCGCGAGGATCGACGTGGTGGTGGTCTTGCCATGGGCGCCCGCCACGGCGATGCCGTACTTAAGGCGCATGAGCTCGGCGAGCATCTCGGCGCGCGGGATCACCGGGATATGGCGCGCCACGGCCGCAACCACCTCCGGGTTGCTCCCGGGCACGGCACTGGAAACCACTACGACGTCGGCGTCACCAAGATTGGCGCCGTCATGGCCCACGTACACCATCGCGCCTCGCCGGCGCAGCTGGCCAACCGTCTCGTGGTCGCGCAGGTCGGAGCCGCTGATCCGGTGGCCTAGACTCAGCAGGATGTGGGCGATGCCGCTCATCCCCACCCCGCCGATGCCTATGAAATGCACGTGGTGGGCCATCTCGAAAAGCGAGCGCCGCGGCCCCATGGTCAGACGGCCGGAAGGGTCAACGAACATGGCGAGCCTCAAGAGCTGTGGCGGCCGCACTATGCATCGGCGCGTGCCGGCGGTGTGATGTCGACCGACCCCAGGAGGGCATCGGCGATCCGGTCCGCCGCGTCGGGCGCGGCGAGGGTATGAGCCGCTGCGCCCTGGCGGCGCCGCCCGTCGGGATCTTCGATCCAGCCCCTGACCACCTCCGCCACCACCTCACCGTCCACCGTTTCCTGACGCAGGAGGAGCGCACCGCCCACCTCGCGCAGCCGTAGCCCGTTGTACCACTGGTGGTCGTTGGCCGCATAGGGGTACGGGATGAGCAGCGATGGCAGGCCGGCGTTGGCGATCTCCTGGCACGACATGGCGCCGGCGCGGGCGATCACCGCGTCGGCGGCGCCATATGCTGCGCCCATGCGCTCGATGAACGGCGCCACGTGCGCCGCGACCCCGGCGTGCTCGTAGGCCGCCTCCATCGGCGCGACCTCGCCTTCGCCCGCCGCGTGCAGGAATTGCACACGTGCCGCCAGCGCCGAGAGCCGCGGCAACGCATCGGCAACGGCCTGGTTGATCGCGATGGCACCGCGGCTGCCGCCCAGCACCAGCACCGTGAGCCGATCGCTCGCCAGCCCAAAGTCCGCCGCGCGGCCACCGCTGGCCCGCTCCGCAGGGACCGGATTACCGGTGACCAGCAGCTTGCCGGGCCGGAAGAAGCGGGCCGCGCCGGCGTCCACCGCCAGGACCTTGTCGACCAGCGGCTGGAGCAGCCGGTTGGCCAGGCCCGGCCAGCGGTTCTGCTCCTGCAGGAGGACCGGCAGGCGCAGGCTCGCCGCGGCGAGGACCGTGGGTACCGACGCGTAGCCGCCCACGCCGAGGACCACACGCGCGCCGAACCTCTTCAGGACCCGCCGGGCGGCCACCACCAGGGCCGGTAGATTCAGCAGTACCGCGACACGCGCCGCTGTCGCCTGTCCCTTGAACGGCCGCGCGGCGAGCAGCTCCAGGGGATAGCCGTAGGTGGGTACCAGCCGCGCCTCGAGGCCGCGGTCGGCACCGATGAACAGGATGTCGCCGACACCGAGCTGGCGCCGGCACAGCGCCTCGGCCACCGCCAGGGCCGGAAAGAGGTGGCCGCCGGTACCGCCGCCGGCGATGGCCATCTTCATTTGAGCGTCACCCAGCGCGAGATGTTCAGCAGCACGCCGGCCGCCGCGAGGTTGAGCACCAGAGAGGTGCCGCCGTAGCTGACGAACGGCAGGGGCAGCCCCTTGGTGGGGACCAGGCTGGTACATACCATCATGTTGAGCAGCGCCTGGAGGGTGATAAGCACCACGATCCCCGCCGCAAGGTACTGACCAAACGACGTCGGCGCCCGTATCGCCACCCGCACGCCACGCCAGGCAAAGAGGAGAAAACACGCCGTTACGCCAAGGGTCCCGATCAGTCCGAGCTCCTCGCCCACCACGGAGAAGATGAAGTCGGTGTGCGGCTCCGGCAGGAAATAGAGCTTCTGCACGCCGCTCGAGAGCCCCTGGCCGGCCACGCCGCCGCTACCCAACGCCATGAGGCTCTGGGTAATCTGCCAGCCGGTGTCGGTAGGATCGGCCCAGGGATCGAGGAACGCTGCGAGGCGCCGCACCCGGTAGTCGATGTCCACCACCTTCCATGCCAGCACCGGCAGGGCCGCCACCACCAGCAACGTCAGGTGCGAGAGTCGCGCGCCGGCCAGGAAAAACAAGATCAGGGCGACCGTGGCGACCACCATCGCGCTGCCGAGATCGGGCTCTCTGTAGATCAGAAACGCAGGGATCCCCACCAGGATGAGCTGCGGGAGGAGACCGTTTCGGAAGTCGCGCAGACACTCGCCCTTGCTGGCGAGGTTGTGGGCCAAGAGGGCGACCGCTGCCAGCTTCAACACCTCGGCCGGCTGCATCGTCATGCCGGCGATGCGCAGCCAGCGGCGTGCGCCGTTGACCTCCACCCCGACCCCCGGCACGAGCACCGCCACCAGCAGGGCGATGCTCACCAGGAACAGCGGCCACACCCAGCCCTCCCACCGCCGGTAGTCGGTGCGCAACGCAAGGGCGAACAGCAAGCCGCCGAGGAACAGCCACCGGGCCTGATGGTAGAGGTAGTGGAACGGGTCGTCGAAGCGCTGCACCCCGATGGCGGCACCCGCGGAGTAGACCATGACCAGGCCGAACAGGGTCAGGGTCACGATGGACAAGAACAGAGGACGATCCAGGTCTTGCATCAGCCGCTCCTCCCGGGCACCCGTCGCGTGGAGGTCAGCTCGCACGACGCCGCCATCACCAACCATCGATCATCTGAGGAAGGCAGGAAGCCAGGAAAACAGGAAGAGGACCGTTTCCTCGCTTCCTGGCGTCCTGCATTCCTTAGAGGTCTACCGAACAGCGCTGCCACGGGTCTTGCCTCGCGTGCCATCACGTCGCTGTGCCTGCGATCTGGAGGACCAACGCACGGAAGGTCTCACCACGGTGCTCATAGTTGCGGAACTGGTC
>JASFUG010000068.1:0-11217 GCA_050050395.1 Nitrospirota bacterium | reverse complement strand
CAGGCGATCCGTAATTTTCTGTAACTCCGCACGCATGTGCTCTTGCATCATGCGCTGGGCGAGACGGCCCTTGATCTGCTCGAATGTGGGCGGTGTACCTCCCTGGATCTCGGTGACCTGGATGATGTGCCAGCCGAACTGCGTCTGGATCGGCTGAGATACCTCGTCCTTCTTGAGTGCGAAGGCGGCCTCCTCGAACGCCGGCACCATGCGTCCCTTGCCGAACACCCCGAGATCGCCTCCCTGGGGCGCGCTCGGCCCGGTCGAGACCTCCTTGGCCACCTCGGCAAAGTCCTCACCGCCCTCGACGACCCGCTTGCGCGCCGCCTTCGCCTCGTCCTCGGTCTTCACCAGGATGTGGCGAGCGCGGATCTTCGGCGATGGTGTGATGTCCGGCAGGCGGGCGTCATACTCCGCGCGCAGCGCTTCGTCGGTCGGCTGCTGCGGCTCGCCCACGTATTTGCGCACGTACAGGGTGCTTAGCAAGCGCTCCTCTGCGGCCTGCATCCCCGCCTTGAACTCCGGGCTGCGATCCAGCCCCTCCTTGCGTGCCTCCTCCACCATCAGGTAGGTGAGGGCCATCTGTTCGACCAGGTGCTTGCGCTGCTCGGGGGTCCCCATTTGGCCACGCAACTGCGGTGGCAGGGTCTGCAGCTTGGCCTCGACGTCGCTTTCGGTGATCGGGTGGTCGTTGACTGTGGCGAGCACTCGGTCCTCCGCCTCCGCTCGCATGGCCGACAAGCCGACCGCGACCACGAGGATGAGGGGAATGAGGAGGCCATTGGTACGCATGAGAAGCCTTTCTGGGAGGAGCCACAGCCCGGAACGCAAGACGATCGAGGGCGGTGGCAATGGATCTTGGCAACGGGACGCAGAGTGCCGGAGAGCGCGCATACCTCGCAAGCACTGACACGCGGGCGGGACTCGGCACCACAGTTCCGCCTGGGCAGGCGCGCTTGAGCCTGCCGCCGGAGCCACCGAAGAGCCTCTCCAACCGGGGGACCTGCCTGGCTTCCACGATGGCCGCGCTACTCGCATTCTGCACCGTAGCCGTACTCTTGATGCCCGACACCGCATGGGCCTGGGGGCCGGCAAGCCACGTGTACTTCGCAAGCCAGGCTCTGGACACCCTCGCCGCCCTCGGCGTCCCCCTGGCGGACGCCCTCCTCCGGTTCCGTGCCAGCTTCCTGTTTGGTGCGGTGGCCGCCGACATGACGATTGGCAAGTCCTTTGCGGCCGAGGAGGTGCATTGCCACAACTGGTCGGTGGCCTTCGACCTCCAGGAGAGCGCGGCAGATGAAGCGCAGCACGCCTTCATGTGGGGCTACCTGAGCCACCTTGCCGCAGACACCGTGGCGCACAACTACTTCGTGCCGCACCATCTGGTCACCCACGCCGACAAACGGTCGCTCGCCCACGCCTACTGGGAGATCCGCGCCGACCACCTCATCGCGGAGCCCTACTGGCAACGCCTTGCAGAGGTCCTGCGCGTCGACCACCGGGCGAATGAACGGCTCCTGGCCACCAATCTTGTGCCGACCCTCTTTTCCCACCGCGTGAACCGCCACTTGTTCAACGGCATGATGCACGTCGTCTCTCGCCGCCAATGGCGAGATGCCGTCGGGCGGGTCGCCACGCGATCCGGGTGGCCCATCACGCCGGTAGTGTTACATCCCTACCAGAAGGTCGCCCTCGCCACCACCGTCGATCTCCTGCGCAACGGCCGTACCGCACGTTGCGTGCTGGCCCTCGATCCCACGGGACAGCGCGCCTTGCGCCAGGCCGAGGCGGTGCGCGAGCGCGTGCTCCGTGGCGAGGCGAGTGATGAAGCTACCGGCTACCTCCCCGGGCAACTACCGGCGTACACGCCGATGTCCGGCGGCCGGGAACACGTCGCCGGTCACCGTGCGCCCTCCCATGGCAACCCTTCGCTGCGCCAGGCCATCGAGCCGCCCAGCACGTTGACCGCCCTGTGGTAGCCGCGCTGCTGGAGCGCGTGGGCCGCGTGGGCCGAACGATTGCCCGTCTGGCAGATCACCAGCACCTCCTGGTCGGGAGTCGCGATTCGCGCGACCTGGTCGAAGAAATCAGGATTCAGCCGTCCCCGGCCTTCCACCCACGGCACCAGTCGGGCATCGACCGCATGACCTTGTTGGTACTCTGCAGCGGTACGGACGTCCAGCAGAACCCCTCCCGCGTGCTGCCGTTCCAGGGCCTGCGCAACATCGACGGAGCCGCCGCTCGCGATGTGGCCTCCGGAGCAGCCGGCCAGCAACAGGACGAACGCCAAAAGCGACGGCGTGGTGCGGGACAGGAGGAGTGCTCGGCGCATCGTCGACCTCGGCAGTGGGTGATCAGCTCGGTTTTAGCCCAAGAACCGCTACACGGCGATGGGCGTCGGGGTCTCGGGTTGGACGAGGATCACGCCGCCCCTCGTCTCGTTCCACGCGCCTGCACCAGACCCAGTAGATTCGCGACGCACGATCCGGGCTATACTGTCGCTCCCGTGCCTCCCGGTCTGGTCAGGCACCGTGGCGGGGCCCTGTGAACCGGGTCAGGTCCTGACGGAAGCAGCCCTAAGCGGATCGCCTCGGGTGCGGTTGCCTGGCCAGACCGGGGGGCACGGGACGCGTCGCCCTGCGCGGGATCGGCGACCGAGTCTCTGCGCAGCACCGCGCGGCTGGCAAACGGAACGAGCTTTGGAAGACACCCGTGAAATGATCTGCGACCGGCGGGGCCTTCGTCTTGCGCCGATCGCATCTCTCTGACCTCCGCGGCCCGAGGAGCCCTCGTTTGGACCATCAGGTTACTGCCCTCAAGTTCCGTCCCCAGACCTTCGACGAGCTGGTCGGCCAGGCGACGGTCGCTCGGACCCTACGCAACGCCCTGCGAAGCGGTCGGCTCGCTCATGGGTTCCTGTTTGCGGGACCGCGCGGTGTGGGCAAGACCACTACCGCCCGGCTCCTGGCCAAGGGGCTCAATTGCCTGGCCCTGACGGATGGCCAGCCGTGTAACGCCTGCGACAATTGCCGGCAGGTCGCGGAGGGGCGGTTCGTCGATGTCATCGAGATCGATGGTGCCAGTAACAACGGTGTCGAGCACATCCGCAACCTGCGGGAGCAGGTGCAATACCTTCCCGCGGTCGGCGAGTACAAGGTCTACCTGATCGACGAAGTCCACATGCTCTCCGGGCCGGCGTTCAATGCCCTGCTCAAGACCCTGGAGGAGCCGCCGTCGCACGTGGTCTTCATCTTCGCCACCACCGAGCTGCACAAGGTACCGGCGACCATCGTCTCCCGCTGCCAGCGCTACGAGTTCCAGCGCATCCGCGAGCACGACATCGTCACCCAGCTGCGCAAGGTCGCGGCCGCCTATGAGATGTCGGCGGACGAGGAAGCATTGTGGGAAATCGCGGTGGCGGCCGACGGCTCCCTGCGGGACGCCCAGTCGCTGTTCGACCAGGCCAGCGCCTTCGGTGAGCTTACCGTGGCCACGGTGCAGGAGGTCCTGGGTCTCGTCGACCGCGGGGTGCTCACCGACACCGTGGCCAAGGTCGCCGCCCGCGACGGCGCCGGCCTGCTCGCCGTGGTCGATACCCTGACCCGTAGCGGCCACATGCTCGACGTGTTCCTCCGCGGTCTTGCGGAGCAGTTCCGTCATCTCCTGGTCCTGCGCACGGTGGATGATGCCGGCGAGCTGGTGCCGCTCTCCGAGGCGCAACGCCAAGCCCTGCTCGCAGCGGGCGCCGGCCTCGCACCCGACCAGATCGAACGCAGCCTCGGCCTGCTCCTGGAGACCGGCCGGGAGCTGCGTGGCAACCCGTTGCCACGCTTCGCCATCGAAGTCGGCCTGTTACGACTCCTGCGTCTCGAGCCGGTGGCGGCCATCGAAGAGCTGCTGTCGCGAATGGAGTCGATGGCCGCGTCGCCGTCCACCGATCAAGGTCCGCGGCACGACCGGAGCGCGCTACCATCACCCGCCCCCATGGCCGGGACCGCCACGCCCGCGACTCCTCCGGCCCGCGATCCCTCTTCCGCGGCGCCTCGCCCGCCCACCCAGCCGGCAGACCCTCCAGCGGCGGATCCCCCCGCTGAATCCACCTTTCCGGAAGCCGCGGACGAACCCATCGCGGCGATCCGGCCACGCTTCTCCTGGCCGGGTCTCCTCGCCGCGGTCCGGGAGCGGCGGCCGTCCCTGGCCGCCGTCCTGGAGTATGGCCACCCGGTGCACTGCGGTGAGGACAAGATCGAGGTCGCCTTCTCCGCGTCGTTCTATGCAAACCAGGTGGAAGAAGACCGCGCCTTGGTGGAAGAAGAGGTGCGCCGTCTGGCCGGCCCCACGGCATCCTTCATTGTGTACCGGGGAGAACGGCCGGGCAGCCGCCCCTCGGTGGTAGAGGAGCGCACCGCCAGTCGCGAGGCGGCACGCCGCCAACTCGTCGAAGAGAATCCGCGGGTGACCGCGGCCGTCGAGACCTTCGACGGCAACGTGGTCGACGTTCACCTTGGCTCGGAGCGGTAGCCCGACACGCCGCCGGGCACGGAATCCGAGCAGGAGGTAGTCATGTTTGACGGCAAGGAAGGGTTCGGTGGCTTGTTGCGCCAGGCCCAGGAGCTTCAGGGTCGACTGAAGGAGGTCCAGGAGCAGGTCGCCCGCGAGCGCGTCGCCGGTACCAGCGGGGGGGGGATGGTGACGGTGACCGCCACCGGCACCCAGGAGATCGTGAAGGTCGAGATGGACCCCAGCGTGATCGACCCGAACGATCCCGAGCTCCTCGGCGACCTCGTCGCCGCGGCCTGCAACGACGCCCTGCGCCGCGCCCGCGAGCTGATGCAACAGCGCATGGGCGCGGTGACCGGCGGCATCGATCCCACCCAGCTGTTCGGCGGCTAGGTGCGCTGCGCGCACCAGGGGCTAGGGGTTAGGGACAGGGGGCTAGGGGAGGACGGCCCTGCAGGCCGGATAAGCTGCCGTTTATTTTCCGCCTACGAAGAAATCCCAGCCGGCCGCAGGCCGGCACCACCGCTAGCCCCTGATCCCTAGCCCCTAATCCCTGCGAGCGAAGCGAGCCCCGCGAGCCCATGAAACCCGACCACCCGATCGAGGTCGCGGTACGCGCGCTCTCCCGCCTCCCCGGCATCGGGCGACGCACCGCTAGCCGTCTCGTGTTCCACCTCCTGGCCCTCCCCAGGGAGGAGGTCGCTGCCCTCACCCAGGCCGTCGGCAACTTGAAGGAACAACTACGATTCTGCCAGCGATGCGAGGGGCTGTCCGAGGCCGAGGTCTGCGACATCTGCGCAGATCCGTCGCGAGATGCCGGCCTGATCTGCGTGGTGGAGCAACCCCGCGACGTCTTCGTGATCGAACAGACGGGCGCCTACCACGGCCATTACCACTGCCTGCACGGGGTTCTCTCACCGATTCACGGCATCGGTCCCCAGGAGCTCCGCATCGCCTCCCTCCTGCTGCGCATCGAGGCAGGTGGCGTGCGCGAGGTGATCGTGGCGACCAATCCCACCCACGAGGGCGAGGCCACCGGCACCTACCTTGCGCAGCTCCTCGCGGACCGGGGGGTGAAGGTGACCCGCCTCGCACGCGGCATCCCGGTGGGTGGCGACCTCGAGTACATCGACGGCCTCACCCTCTCCCGCGCCCTCGAGGGCCGGTCGCCGCTGACGTGAAAGGGCGTCCTACCCGGCGCGGGGGTTTCAGAACCCCCCACCGATCTTCTTGAGGTAGGTGTGGATCTCCTGGCGGGCCGGACCGTCCAGGTTCTTCTCTTCCCGGGCGAGGGTAGCCAAGACCGAGGAGCCGTAGCCCATCTCCAGTCCCGCGGCGATGCTACGCAGCACCTGGCTGCCGTAACGGGGGATAAAGGCGTACTCCTCGGCCGCGTGAAACGCCGCTTCGGGCCCGGCGAGCATCGCCCAGCTCTTGATCACCGCAATGTCCCGCGCGTCGCGGAAGCGGATGTCCTCCAAGAGCTCGATGTAGGTCCCCGGATCGATCTCGCCGGCCTCGTAGCGGTCCACGAGTTGGGTGAGGCTCTCGTCCTCGGAGTTGAGGCGCTCGAGGATGTAATCGAAGAACTTGCCCTCCACCGCCTCCTTCATCTTCGCGATGTCCCACACGCAGTGGAAGGCTGGCGGCTCCGCCGAGTCGCTCGGCTGCTCGCGCTTGATCCTACGGATGCACGGCGGGCAGCGCTTGCCACCATCACGAGCAAATCGGGCGCCGCAGGGACATGGGCCGAGGTAGGTCTCGACCGCCAGGGCCAAGGACTCGCCGTCCAGACCCAGGACCTCGCGAAGCCCAACGCGTACCGAGTCACCGCGGGTGACGAGCACCGAGCGGGTGCACTCGGTGCAGTAGATCGCGTACCCCTCCTTGCCCTCCGGCGGCTCGCTGGGCACGGAGTACGGCTGCTCGCAGATCCGGCAGGTGAAATCCTTCGCGAGAGGCTCGCCCATCGTCACCCCCGTCGCCCTTGTGGTGCGACCGACCGCCGGCGCAACTCGAACCCCCACCGGACGGCCGAGGCCGTCCGGTGGCACGGCTGATCTAGCCGGCGTATGCCTGGCCCAAGGCGGCGGTCTCGCCCTCCTCGGCCTCCAAGATGATTTCGCCGGTCACGAGATTGACCGGATGCATGGAGATGGCGTGATGGGTGCTACACACCACCTTGCACAGCTCGCAGCCCTTGCATCGCTGGGTCACCACCACCGCCTTCATCTTGTCGGGGTCGAGGTGGATACAATCCGCCTCGGGGCAGTACATGATGCAGATCACGCACCCCTTGTCGGCGATGCACTTGCTGTCGTCCACGAACGCTACGTTATACACGGCGAACGCTCCTTTTATCAGGTATTGAAAGTCCGCAAGGTTTCCGCCGCGCTAGGTCGCCGCCGCAAATGTCTCCACGGCATAGGTCGACGACTTAGCCCACTCCGTCGCGATCTCGTAGGCCTTGTCCATGGTGTCCATGTTCTTCTTCAGGAGCATTTCCTTCTTGGCGTACTTCTTCTTGATTGCCTCGTCGAGGGTCGCCGTACCACCGGACGCCACATACTTCTTGCCGAAGCGCTCTCCCAAGGCCTTTTCCAGGGCGGGAAGGTCGACAACGTGGGTGATGCCGGCGCAGGCACCGATCATCGCCATGTTGGTCGACAGCTCGGTGCCGCCGATCTCCAGAGCGAGATGGGTGGCGTCGATATTGAACACCGAGACCCCCTGGTCATCGAGGGTCTTGTGGTCTTCGGCCGACAGGAGATCCGCGTCGGTGTTGATGATGACCAGGCCGCCGGGCTTGATCCCGGAGTAGAAGGGCGCGGTGTAGCTCTTCTGCATGGTGATCACCTGCGCGTGAAACACCATGATCACGTCCGGGTAAACCAACTCGCCACGGTCGTAGATCTTGTCAGGACCGATGCGCACGTAGCTCTCGGCCGGGGCCATGCGCTTCTCCGCCCCGAAGAACGGGTTGGAGATGGCGTACTTCCCCATGGCGTTGGCCGCCATCGCCAGGATATGGGCCGCGGTAACCGCCCCCTGGCCGCCGAGGCCAGAGATGCGGATGTTCATCCGCTTCATCGTTCCGGGTGCATGGAGTGCTGTGGTCATTACGCTCGGGTCCTCTTTAGATTTACGCGGTGACTGCCTTCTGGGCCTGTTTCCGTTGCGCCTTCTCGTCGGCTTCCATCTCCTTCAGGTACGCCTTCACCTCGTCCGTCATGAACTCCTTCATGACCCAGCGTCCCTCGCCGGACTCCGAGTCCTTCATCTCGTCGAGCCCCTCCATGCTCTGCTTGCCGATCTCGAGGATGCAGGGCGTGTAGAGCTGCACGTAGGTGGGGCCGAACTCCCGGGCGACGAACACCGCCCGCCGGATGGCCTTCTCCACCCGGGTGGGCTTACTCACCGTCAGGCTCGCCACATAGTGACAGCCGGACTCGAAGGCGATCTCCGGCAAGCGAACCTTCTCAAACGTCTTCCCGACCGGCGCCATCTTGGCCACGAACCCCTTCTGCATGAGGCCGCTCTCCTGGCCGCCCGTGTTGGCGTAGAGCTCGTTGTCGAAGCAGATCGTGGTGATCTTCTCCTGGCGAAACCATGACTGCATGGTCATGTCCAGGCCGATGTCCACGGTGGCGCCGTCACCGGCAAGGACGATCACATCCTTCTGGCGATCCGGGAATCGGTAGGCCAGGGCGCGCTGCAGCCCCGAGGCGATGGCGTTCTGATTCCCGAACAGGGAGTGGATGTTGTGGATGCCCACGTGCGGGAACACCAGGCTGGTGCAGCCGGTAGACCCGACGAAGACCGTGTCCTCGGGCGCCGGGATACTGGACATGATGAACCGGAAGGCAATCGACTCGGGGCACCCCGCACACAGGGAGTGCTCCTCGATCAGCTCCTTCTTGGTGCCGATGTCCTTCCAGGTCCGCAGGGGCAGACCGTAGCTCGCGGTGGCCACCAACTCCTGATACTCGGGCGGCATGATGTCGGCCAAGTCCTCACACAGGGCGATTTTTTCTTTGCTCATGGCGTCCTCTCGACAGGCTCATCCCCCGAAGGGGTTTCGGTTAACAGTTGCGCGGCCCGGGACAAGGCCCCTTGCAGGCGGTCAGCTCCCGCGCCCGGAGAGGGACACGACCTTCATCCCGAGTGCTTTCTTGATCTCCTCGACGATCACCTCGGAGGGCATCGTCATGCCGCCGGCGACGTGAGGTCCGGCCACGACCCGCTCGTTGTCGGGCAGGCACGCCTTGATCTCGCGGGCCAGCCAGCCAGCGACGTTGAACTCGGGCACGAAGATCTTCTTGGCGTTCTTGGTCGCCTCGCGAAGCTCCTCGTGGGGGAAGGGGCGCAGCGACTTGATCTTCACCAGACCGGCCTTGACCCCCTCGTCCTCGAGCAGCCGGATCGCCTCACGCGACTGGGAAACCGCCGTGCCGGAGCTGACCAGGAGGATCTCACGGTCGCTGTTCTGCTCTTCGATCAGCGAGCCCCCCATGATCGGCTTGATGTGCTTGCGCGCCCGCTCGAGCGCCGCCCGGATCTCCTGCTGCCAGGAGGCGTGGGTGGCGTAGCTGATGTAGTTCGACTTCATGATGAAGGGGTCGCGCATCATCCGCACCGGCGGGCACTCCATGTCCATGCACGGCACCGGCGAACGATACGGGTCGTAGGACGGCAGGCACATGGACTCGTCGGTCAGCATGACCGTGTCCTTGGTGTGGGTCACGAAGAAGCCGTCGCAGCACAGGGCCAAGGGCAGGTGGACATCCGGCTGCTCCGAGACCATGAAGCCACCGAGAATCCAGTCGAACAGCTCCTGTGCGGTCTCCGCATGCCACACCAGGCAGCCCGTCTCCAGCATGAAGTAGATCTCCAGGGTGTCGGGCTGAATGCTGAGCGGGGAGTTGATGCCGCGGCAGGTCACGCACACCTGGATCGGCAGACGGGCACCCGACCACATCGGGAAATTCTCCATCGCCCGCATGGTGCCGGGACCGGCGGTGGTGGTGAACACCCGCGCCCCACCGAAGGCGGCGCCCGCGCACTCACCCATGACGGCGAACTCACTCTCCCCACGGAAGTACGCCCCGACGTAGCCCTCCGCGTACAGCTCGCCGATCAGGGCCGCCGCCTCGCTCTGCGGGGTGATCGGGTAGGCGATCGACATATCGAGGTTGGTGCGCTTGATCGCCTCCTTGATTACCTCCGAGCCGGTGAGGAAGGCGGCCGTGCGCTCGGCCTCGAAGAACATATGGTTCGGATCGGTGATCGTCTGGCCGGAGCGCGCCTTCTGACCGATCTTGGCATTGTCGGGGACCAGAATTCGTTGCCCTTGGGGTGTGGCGACCTGTGTGCTCATAGGATCCCTCTCTCAGTCTCTTGGAAAGGCGCTACGACGAGCGCTTTCGTTGCCGTTTCAGAGGCGCGCCGGCAAACCACACGCGATCACGCGAGGACGCCGGCACGGCCCATCTTGAATTGCTCGAAGGGAGTGGCCTGACTCTCGACCCCCTCGCTCTTGAGACGCTCCACCGTCTCCCTCAGCCGGTCGATCTTCTCCGGCGAGACGTCGCGGAATGACAGGCAGGCGTCCTCGTGACCCGCCTGTGCGCACATGGCGATGGTGTAGCAGTCGGTGCCGCCGCGAATGATCTTCAGCGCCAGGTTGGCCTGGTGGCAGTGCACACCGACGAAGATGCAAACGTCGATCTTGTTGTACCAGATAGTGAGGTTCGGATGGTTGGGATTGATCTCCACCTCGGGATAGATCTTCGGATACTTCGGCCGGTAATCGGCCATCGGGATCAAGCGTGCCGGCAGCGCCTCGGCGAGCCTGCGAATGGCCGCCGCCTTCTTGGCCGCCTTCTCGTTCCACTTCCACAGCACCAATGGTCCGGGAAAGATCGTCGGCACCTTCGCACCGAGGAGCTTGCGGGCCGCGATCTCGAAGGCCTCCTCCTCGTCGACGATGCGACCCGCGACGTGGGCCTGCCCCGGATCGGGCAACGTGACCCCCCTGGTCGCTGCCGCAGGAGGTAAGAAGGCTTCCGGCCCAGGCATCACCTCGTACTGTTGCTCCATCCCAAACTCCCTTTTATATCAAAGGATTACAGACCAACTCAGAAAGAGAAGCGCACTATATGCCGAGCCCTGGAACTGGACAAGTAGTCTCGACTACAAGACTTTCACGTCCCACGCGCGGCCGGCGCGAGCCGATCCGGCGGTGGACTGGGCCATGCGAATCGTCGTCCGGGGGCTCGGAAACCGCGTGTCAAGACGATCGCACGGGTCCAACGACGATGCGGATCCCGATGGCCCGAGCATCGCCTTGACCGTGAAAACGGGGCGGTGGTACAAGCTCACGCCGTTTTTCCGGACGACCCAGTTCCCCGATAGCTCAGTCGGTAGAGCAGCGGACTGTTAATCCGCTTGTCGCTGGTTCGAGTCCAGCTCGGGGAGCCAACACACCGCGGGGCAACCGCATCGGTTGGTGTGTGTCGCCGTACCGGGCACGACCCGCACACACGCGGACGCGGTAAATCGGGGCCTTCCGGTCATCCGTTCCCGTGCCCATCACGGGGAAGGACCATCCCCCTGATTATCTGATCGTTACCCATATCTCCGGTCGCTGGAGACCGTGGGATCGCGGGCGGCGGGGCCGAAGGCGCGCCAGGCGAGGGTGATGTCGTCGAGGCGTTG
>JASFUG010000067.1:0-11386 GCA_050050395.1 Nitrospirota bacterium | reverse complement strand
GATGGCGCTGGCAACGTAATCACCAACCAGACCATCAACTTCCGGCTGCAGGCGAAGAATGACTTCATCTTTTCCGAGATGGCCCTCTTCGAGCGGGGCGACTACAAGCTCGATGGGGCAGGGTCTTCCGTCGACGTTGATGGCCAGATCACCGTATTTGATGTCAATGACCCGCTGGACCCATTTCTCGCCGTCCCCGAGTTCCTCTCCAGCACCTCGGATCTCACGATCAACGATAACCAGCTGCATCCTTGGCTGGCATCCGCCACCGCTAACTCCGGTGCCTGGACGACCAACGGTCCCAATCTCTTGGTCAATGTGACCTTCGAGAACATTCTGACGGCGTTTACCAACACCCCCCTTCCCGACGGCTCGACGGCTTTCATCGAGAAGAAATTTGCTGGCGGCTCCGTCGTCCTGACCGTCGTGCCCGAGCCGATGGCGATGTGGCTGGTCGGCGCCGGCGTGATCGGGGTGATCGGCCTCGCCAGAAGGCGGCGGTAACAAGGGCCAAGCGAAGTAGACCGAAGGAAGGGACGCTATGCCGCGCTGATCCTGTGCAGCCCGGTCGTCGTACGGGTGGGGGATGGCGTAAGCAGAGGAGGATCTACCGGAGAGCGACGGTCTCTCTCTAGGGCGCTGGCGAATGGGGCCTGGGGGAAAGCCGATCGATGAAACAGAGGGAGACAGAAGGGGTCGAGAGACAGCGCAGGCCGCGAGCTCTTTTCGTGGTTGTCACGCTCGGCCTGCTCTGGCTGGCGTCGTCCTTGGCGGCGGCATCCAGCGGAGGAACGGGTGTACCTCGTTCCGACCGTCTTCAGCAGCTACTCGAGACGGTCGAACAAGGGCATGCCCCGTGGGGCTCACAGCCGCCCGGAGCGGCGTTCCCGGAGACGCCCGTCTCGGTCGTGATCGAGGTAGACGACGAGCACCTGCTCCGGACGATCGTCCGTGCCCATCGCGGACAAATCCGTTACAGCCACGGCAGGCATTTCGAGGTCTCCGTGCCTGCTGGTAGCCTCCGGGACCTGCTCACCGAGCTACCCGACACCATGCTGGCCAGATTGCCCTACCCCCACGTTACTACCGAGGTGGTAAGTGACGGGGTTGAGGTTACGGGAGCGTCGGACATGCCGCCTTTGGGCAACGATGGTACCGGCATCATCATTGGCATCATTGATCTGGGATTCTCCAGCGTCTCTGTCGCCCAAGCGTCCGGGGATCTCCCGCCAGAGATCACACTTGCGGACTACACGGGGACGGGCACCGGCGGCACCAGCCATGGAACCAATGTCGCCGAGATCGTCCACGACATCGCGCCGGGGGCTGATCTCTATCTCGCCAAGGTCGACACCTCGATCCAATTGTCCCAGGCCGTGAATGATCTTGTCACCGCGGGTGCGACCGTGATGGTTCACTCGGTCGTCTGGTTCGGCGCCGCCTATTATGACGGGACCGGCTTGTTCTGTGATATCGCTGATCAGGCCTGGGCCGGGGGCATCCTGTGGGTCAATGCCATGGGCAACCACCGCAATAGGCACTACGCGGGCCTGTTCACCGACGTGGACGGTGATCTCCGCCATGACTTCGCCCCCGGTCAGAACGCCAATACCGTTACCCTGCATGCGGGCAGTGAGGTCAACCTTGTGCTGAACTGGGATGCGTATCCCTCAACCACGGTGGACTACGATCTCTATCTCTACGACGGTGATCCGGACAGCGGCGGAACCCTGGTGGCCTTCTCGACAAACAACCAGTCGGGGTTCCCGCCCTTCCCCCTGCCATGGGAGGCCATCACTTACACGTCCCCCACCGGTGGCACCCACTTCATCGTGATCGAGAAGGCAGACACCACTACCCCCCATCTTCCCCTAACCCTATTCTCCCTCGAAAAGAACCTTGGCATCAGAACCACGGCTGGGAGCCTGCTGCAGCCAGCGGACTGTCTCAATGTGCTGGGTGTCGGTGCGACCGATGTGAGCGATGACGCGCCCGAGGGTTATAGCTCGGAGGGGCCTACCAAGGATGGGCGAGACAAGCCGGAGATCGCCGCCCCTGACCGGGTTCAAACGTCGCTGACGGCGAGCTTCGCTGGTACATCGGCGTCCACACCTCACGTCGGTGGTTCCGTGGCCCTGTTGCAGGCCGCCAACCCGAGCCTGACCAACAACGAGATCTGGGGACTAGTGACCACCAGCGCCCAAGATGTGCACGTTGCCGGCTTCGACTACCGGACAGGCTATGGGCGCCTCAGCCTCGACGCTGATGGCGACGGGTTCAACCATGATTTGGACAATTGTCCCCTTGTTCCCAACCCGGACCAGGCGGACACCGATGGTGACGGCGTCGGCGACGAGTGTGACGAGTGCACGGACCAGGATCGCGATGGGTTCGGAAGCGCCGGTTTCGCCGCCAACAGCTGCGACGACGATTGTGACGATACCGACCCGGATCGCTTCCCCGGCAATGCTGAGGCCTGTGACACGATCGACAACGACTGCAACGGATTGATCGATGACCTCGTGTTTACCAGCAGCTGCGGCGTGGGTGCATGCGCCTCGACGGGTACGGTGTCCTGCGTGAACGGTCAATTCGTGGTCGACGAGGCGTGCATTCCGGGTAGCCCGACGGCAGAGGCCTGTGACACGATCGACAACGACTGCAACGGATTGATCGATGACCTCGTGTTTACCAGCAGCTGCGGCGTGGGTGCATGCGCCTCGACGGGTACGGTGTCCTGCGTGAACGGTCAATTCGTGGTCGACGAGGTGTGCATTCCTGGTAACCCGATGGCAGAAATTTGCAGTGACGGCATTGATCAGGACTGCGACGGCATTGCCGACCCCGACGATCCAGACTGTAACCTAGCGGGCAGACTTTGATCCTCTTTGCCCGGTTCATGGTGGCCCGCAAGGAACTGGACCGTCCGACAACCGCGGATGAGCTGACCGCTGGTGACCTGAACGGAGACGGATCGCGGAATCTGCCCGACGAAAATGCTCGGCTATTGATTCCCGCGACGCTGTGAGCTGTATGTGGGTCGGAGATGCCGAATATTTGGCCGGATCCACGAGTCGGAACGTCCCGAATGTCCAGCGCAGCCTAGCGCCCGAGAGATGTTCGACAATTACTTCGAGCGAAATCGCCCCATCTGGGGCCTCAACTGACGGAGGCCAGACGGTATCATCGACGGATTCCACCTCTGATTGGCTAAGACCTGCAAGATTATTCAATCTGTTACGTATCTACTGCGGTAGCCGCTAACCCTATTGCAGCACGGCCAGTGCGTGCTTGCTTGCCTCGTGGTCGGGGTCGACCTCCAGGGTGCGGCGGTAGTACTCCTTCGCGTTGCTCAGCAGCCTACCGTAGTGGTTTGAGGTGGCGAGGCGCTGGTAGCTGGCGGCGAGGGCGTGACACGCGTAGGCGTTCTCCGCGTCGTACTCCAGGGCCTTCTGGTAGTAGGCGATGGCGCGTCGGTCCTGATCCCGCTGGCTGTGGGCGTATCCCTTGGTGTTGTATTCTTGGGCAATGGCCTGGTCGATCTCCCGGGCGAACTGGGCGGGGGGCGACGCACCGCTGCCGCGGAACGGGGAGAGCTTTTTCGGCCTACTATCAAACGCGGGGACGTACACGAAGAAGGAAGGGAATCCCTTGCCGCCGTACTGCCGGAAGAGGGCCTTCTCGTCGGCGCCCTGTTCCGGATTGATCGCGACCTTGCGGACCCGTCTCAGCTGCCGGACGACGGTTCCATCCGCCAGGTACTCCTGGTTCAGCCGCCGGCACCAGCCGCACCAGTCGGTCTGGAAGTAGACGATCACGGGCTCCTCGGTCGCCATGGCGTTGGCGACGAGCCGCCGGTGGGCGCTGGCGCCCTCATCCCAGCCCGATAGGCTGAATGCCGCGGTGGATGCGGCCACCAAGAGGGGCAACACCCCACCCGCGGCGAGATACGGGAGGAGTCGTGGTTCAAGGTTCGACGGGTGCATGGCAACCTCCGTCAAGCAGTGACATCCGGAACGAAAAGAATGACACCCTCATCGGCCCGTTGCGAAGGGCGACACAGGGAAGGCCCCGTCTTTCACCATGGTGGCACGGAGAGGGCAGCGATCCCTGCCATGCGCCTTGTCGCCCCATGGGCGGATATGTGTCTGCGCAATCCCGTGAGCAGCCTCGTCCGATTTCGTCGGCCCGGGCAACCCTTTCCCTATCGGTTGCTCGCGCAGAGCCACGAAGCCGCGGAGGGAGAGGGAAAGATCGTGTCGTCTCCGCGTCTTCGCACGAGCCCTACCTGCCAGGAGCCGGATTCCCTCATTGGCCCGCATTGGCCTCTCTGCGAGCGCAAGTTTCCGGGTGAGAACTGCCCGCGAGGCGTGCATCATCGGGCGATGAAGACCCAGAGCAGCCCCAAGGAGGTGCCGACGCGCGCGGCTGCGGCGCCGGCCGGCACCGTGGAGATCTACGACACCACCCTGCGCGACGGTACCCAGTCGGCGCGGGTCTCTTTCTCCGTCCGCGACAAGGTGCGCGTCGCTGAGCGCCTCGACGAGCTCGGGGCGCACTACATCGAGGGCGGCTGGCCCGGTGCCAACAAGCGCGACGTCGAGTTTTTTGAGCAGGTCGCGAAGGCCCCGTTTTTTCCGCAGAAGGTGGTCGCCTTCGGATCGACCCGCCACGCGAAGAACCGGGCCGAGGACGACAAGAACCTCGCCGGCCTGCTCGCCGCCGGGACCTCGACCATCACCATCTTCGGCAAGTCGTGGGACCTGCACGTGAGTGACGCGTTGCAGATCGAGCTTGCCGAGAACGTCGACCTGATCGCCGACTCGATCGCCTACCTGAAGAGCCGTACCGGGCGGGTGATCTACGACGCGGAGCACTTCTTCGACGGCTACCGCTCCAACCCGGAGTACGCGCTCGCCACCCTGCGGGCGGCGGCCCAGGCGGGCGCGGACTGCCTGGTGTTGTGCGACACCAACGGCGGGACCCTGCCGGCGGACGTGGCGGCGATCTTCACCGCCGTCGCCCAGGAGGTGGCGGCGCCGCTGGGGATCCACGCCCACAACGACGCGGAGATGGCGGTGGCGAACTCGATCGCCGCCGTCGGCTGCGGGGCGATGCAGGTGCACGGGACGATCAACGGCATCGGCGAGCGGTGCGGCAACGCCAACCTCTGCTCGGTGATCCCGAACCTCAAGCTGAAGCTTGGCATCGACTGCGTCACCGATGAGCAGCTCGCGGACCTGAAGTCGGTCTCCGCCTTCGTCTACGAGCTGGCCAACATGCCGTCCAATCCTCACCTGGCGTACGTCGGGGACGCGGCCTTCGCGCACAAGGGCGGGGTGCACGTCTCCGCGGTGCGGCGCAACGCCGTCACCTACGAGCACGTCGACCCGGCGTTGGTGGGTAACCACCAGCGCATCCTGATCTCCGATCTCGCCGGCAGCGGCAACATCCACATCAAGGCGGCGGAGTACGGCATCGATCTGGCGGCGAAGTCCGAGGAGGTCTCCGGCATCCTCGCCCACCTCAAGGAGCTGGAGTCCGACGGCTACCAGTTCGAGGGCGCAGAGGCCTCCTTCGAGCTGCTCATCCGCCGCCGCACCGGCCGCTGGGGAAGCCCCTTCCGGGTCACCAGCTTTCGCACCATCAACGAGCGCTACACGGATGCCGGCGAGCCGATCAGCGAGGCGAGCGTACGCATCGCGGTGGACGGCCACGTCGAGCACACGGTGGCGGACGGCAACGGGCCGGTACACGCCATCGACCGCGCCTTGCGCAAGGCGCTGGAGCTGTACTTCCCGGAGCTGGCGGTGGTCGAGCTGCTGGACTACAAGGTGCGGGTCCTGGCGAGCGAGCACGGCACCGAGTCACGCGTGCGGGTGCTGGTCGAGTCAGGGGACGGGGATGCCCGGTGGGGCACCGTCGGCGTATCGACCAACGTGGTGGAGGCCTCCCTCGACGCCCTGATGGATGCCTACGAGTTCAAGCTCCTCCGCGAGCAGAAACGCCGCGAACGGGAGTAACGGGATGCAGCGAATGGCAACAAATCCGGAGATTCTCCGGCCGCGGAGCGGCCAACCACCCCTAGCCCCCAGTCCCTATCCCCTAGCCTCTCGACCGGTCATCCGAGCCGTTCGGATCCATCTCGGCGCCCGGGGTGCTGCTCACGCAGGGACATCCTGACCATGGCCCTCCTCTTGGAAGAAGGAAGGGTGGTCAGCGTCGAGGGGGAGACGGCCCAGGTGAGCGTGGCCCGCGGCAGCGCCTGTGGCGGTTGCGCGCAGGAAGGGGCGTGCAATCCCCTCGATCCGGCCGGGCAGGAAATCGTGATCCGCGTGGACAACGCCCTCGACGCCCGTCCGGGTCAGCGGGTGGTGGTGGGGGTCGAAGAGGGGATGGTGCTCCGGGGGGCGGCGTGGGTCTACGCCCTTCCCCTGGCGACCTTCTTCCTCGGCTACTGGCTCGGCGGCGCTGTAGCGCCGGCCGGGGAGGGTGAGAGCGGGACGGCGATCGCCGGCGCCATGCTCGGCCTCGGGGCCGGGCTCGCCACCGTGTACTGGCGGTTCCGGCGCAAGAGTGTCGTCGCCGCCTATCGGCCGCGCATGGTCAAGGCGCTATAGTCGCCGCGGAAGTCGCACGGGGGACCGCCGCGGTGCGGCGCCCCGGGCGATGTAGCCGGCCGCGACGGACGACCGGTGAGTTGATCTCGTCGCCCGCGGCCTCTATCTTCGCCCGCCGCCCTATTAGCTCCGATTCCTGGTGAACAAGACTCTCGCAATCCTGTTGCTGTGGCTCGTGCCGGCGTTCGCCGCTGCCCAAGTGACAATGCCCGCGACCGTTGGTGGCAGCACAGTTCCGGAGCAGCCGGCGACTGGGCTCGACGCCCCACAGACGATGCTGCCGCCGCCCGCGGCAGGCGTGGAAGGTCGCCTGGTGCCACCCGAGGCGATCCAGCCGCTCGTCGCTCGGGATCTCGTCAAGCTCGACCTGAAAGGGCAGGCGGGCGACGGGATGGCCAGACTGGCATGGCGCCGGAGTGGCGGCAGCAGTGCGGCGGCGATCGAGGGTTTTTTTCTCCTTTTCGGACCGCGCGCAGGCGTTTACGACCACCGCCTCGATCTTGCACAGCGCACGGGACACACCGTCACCGGACTGAAGAATGGCACGGAGTATCGTTTTCAGATCGCGGCCTATGACACGACCGACCAGGTGATTGGCCTCTCGGCGGAGCTGTTCCTGCGGCCGGACGTTCCGGATCGCACCTACTCCGCGGTAGAGCGCCGGTTTGGCATCGAGGCTGTGGACCAAGGCGTATCGCGAGACCTCCGCCAGTTTGGCTACGACCTGTTCGCGCAGACGGGCGGCGCCTTCAACGCCGCGCTGGAGGCTCCGCCCGGACCCGATTATCCGGTCGGCCCCGGGGACCGCCTGGAGGTCTTTCTGTGGGGGCAGGTGGACGGCCTGTATAACATCACCATCGACGCCGACGGCGCCGTGCGCATCCCGAATGCCGGCAGGGTGTCGCTGGCGGGTCTGACCCTGAAACAGGCCGCCGACAAGATCGAGGCGGCGATGGCGCGGCAGTTCTCGGGATTTCACCTGAGCGTGTCGCTGAAGGAGTTACGCACGATCCAGGTCTACGTGGTCGGCGAGGTGGCGATTCCAGGCAGCTATCACCTAGGTGCCCTTGCGACAGCGTTCAACGCGCTGTTTGCCGCCGGTGGCCCCACCAAGCAGGGGAGCCTGCGCGTCATCCAGCTCCGTCATACGGACAGTTCCAGCGACTCGATCGACCTCTACGACTTCCTGATGCACGGCGATCGCTCCGCCGATTTGCGCCTCACTCATGGCGACACGGTGTTCGTGCCGCTCGTGGGAGAGACCGTCGGGATCAGCGGCCAGGTAAAGCGCCCGGCGATCTATGAGCTGCGACCGGAGGAAGCCCTCGCCGAGGCCCTCGAGTTCGCGGGCGGGGTGACGGCCCACGCAGATCCGCGAGTCGTCCAGGTAGAGCGGGTGGAGGGACGGCTGCGTCGTGTGGTCGCGGAGTTCCCGTGGGACGAGGCGATGGGTGGGGAGGTGCCGTTACAGTCCGGGGACCTGGTGAGCGTGCGGGCGATCTATCCTCAGGTCGAAGGGCGCGTGACCCTGACCGGGGCGGTGAAACAACCGGGTAGCCGACCATGGCATCCGGGCCTGCGTCTTTCCGAGATCTTCCAGGAACGCTCGCAGTTTTTGCCCGGTGCATTCCTCGACTACGCGGAGCTTCGCCGCACGGATCCGGAGACGCTGCGGTTGTCGATGGTGTCGTTCAGTCCCGCGAGCCTGCTTGCCGGCCGGAGCGGCGATGATCTGGTGCTAGCTGACCAGGACACGATCCGGGTCTTCTCCGAGAATGAGCTGGCGCGCCGGGAATTCGTGGAGGTGAGCGGGGAGGTCGCCAAGCCGGGGACCTATCCCTACCTGCCCGGCATGCACGTTCGTGATCTCATCTACGGCGCCGGGAATCTCACCAGTAGTGCCTACCTAGACGAGGGTGAAATCACCCGCCTGCGCGTCGATGGCGAGCACACCGCGACCGAGCGCATCTATTTCGGCGTTGCCGATGCGCTGGACGATCGCGGGGAGCACAATCAGCTTCTGTTGCCCAACGACAGGCTCTTCATCCGCACTGTGCCGGACTGGTCCGAACGCCGCGTGGTGGAGATCGAGGGCGAGGTGCAGTTTCCCGGCGCCTACACCTTCCGGCGTGGCGAGCGGATTTCCGAAGTGCTGGAACGCGCTGGCGGGTTCGCTCCGAATGCATTTTTGAACGGCGCCGTGTTCACTCGCGAGTCCGTCCGGCAGATCCAGCAAGAGCGCCTGCGGTCGCTGATCCAGGAGGAAGAGGAAACGTTACTGCGGGAGTCGACAGAGGCGGTGCAGGCGGCAATCGATGCGAATACCATTGCCGCCCTGAACAAGGCACGCGAGCAGCGGGCGAAGCTTCTCGAGACCCTGCGCGAGACCCGTGTGATCGGCCGCATGGTGGTGCGGATCCTGCCCCTCGACCAGCTTCGCGGCTCCCCTTTTGACCTGGAGTTGGAAGAGGGCGACACGATCACCATCCCTCCCATTCCTTCATCGGTCAACGTGTTGGGGCGGGTATACAACCCCACGTCGTTAATCTACGAGGAGCAACACCCCGTTACGTATTACATTGCCCAGACCGGGGGGCTCCGGGAGGAAGCGGACGAAGACCACATCTATCTGGTCCGGGCCGACGGCACCGTGATCAGCCGTGCCCAGGAGCGGAACTGGACGTGGTGGTGGAACCGCGGCGAGCACCGCTGGCTGTCGGGTAGCTTCGACAGCATGGTGGTGGAGCGCGGGGATACCATCCTGGTGCCGGAGAAGGTCGTGAGGATCGCCTACCTGAGAGGCATCAAGGACATCAGTGAGATCCTCGCCAACATCTTCGTCAGCGCCGGCAACCTGAAGTTCCTGTTTCAGTAGAGAGTAGAAAGTAGAAGGTCGAAAGGGGAAGCGCATGGCTGGCGGCGGGCTGCCTGCGAGCGGCAAGAAGATCCTGGTCACCGGCGGTGCCGGGTTCATCGGCTCCACGCTCACCGAGCGCCTCCTCGCTCGCGGCGACCGCATCGTCTGTCTCGACGACTTCGACGACTTCTACAACCCGGCGATCAAGCGTCGCAACCTGACCGCCGCTCTCGCGTCGCCCTCCTTCCGCCTGGTCGAGGGTGACATCTGCGACCTGCCCCTGCTCCAGACCCTGTTCGCGGAGGAGGCGTTCGACGTCGTGGTGCACATCGCCGCCCGCGCCGGGGTGCGGCCGTCGATCCTGCAGCCGCTCCTGTACCAGAAGGTGAATGTGGAGGGCTCCACCAACCTCTTCGAGATGGCGCGCCACCACGACGTGGCCAACTTCGTCTTCACCTCCTCGTCGTCGGTGTATGGCGAGAACGAGAAGGTCCCGTTCGCCGAGACCGATCCGGTGGAGTATCCGATCTCACCGTACGCGGCCACCAAGCGCGCCGGGGAGCTGATCGCCCACACCTACCACCACCTCTTCGACCTCGACATCACCTGCCTGCGGCCGTTCACCGTCTACGGTCCGCGCCAGCGGCCGGAGATGGCGATCCACCTCTTCACCCGCGCCATCCTGGAGGGCCAGCCGATCCGCATGTTCGGCGACGGCTCCTCCTCGCGGGACTACACCTACATCGACGACCTGGTGGATGGATTCGTGGCGGCGGTGGACCGTCCCCTCGGCTACCAGATCATCAACCTCGGCGAGCACGAGGTCACCACCCTGCGCGAGCTCATCGACCTGATCGCCGCGGCCACCGGCAAGGAGCCGATCATCGATCAGCAACCCATGCAACCCGGCGACGTCCCCCGCACCTACGCCGACGTCACCCGCGCCCAGGAGTTCCTCGGCTATCAGCCCAAGGTCTCCATGCGCGAGGGCATCCGCCGCTTCGTGGAGTGGTACCGCGCGACCGAGGGCGGCTGATCCCGACAGGCGGCTTCTACAATGCAGAGGCGCACGGCCGCGACGAGCGTTGGCACCACTCTGGGCATGATAAGGTGGCGACATGGATCGGCTGACACGAGATCCGGCACCCTCCGTGGACGGCGACAGCCCTCCGCGCAGCCAGTTGGAGGTAGACCGCTCCCTGATCCGCTGGATGCTGTCGTTGACGCCGACGGCGCGCCTCCAGGTTCTCCAGAAGAACGTGCGCTTGATCGCGAGGCTCCGCCGTGCCCGAGAGCGCCCCTGATTTCCTCCACCTTCTCCGTGCGCTTGCCGCCCACCAGGTCGAGCACATCGTGGTCGGCGGTCTGTGCGCCGTCCTCCACGGTGCACCCATCACCACCTTCGACCTGGACGTGGTGCACGCCCGCGACGAAGTGAATCTCGACCGGCTGATCGAGGCGTTGACCAAGCTTGTCGCGTACTACCGGACCGGGGAGGATCGGCGCTTGTCTCCAGAACGGCGCCACCTCGCCTCCCCCGGCCACCACCTGCTCCTCACCACCGAAGGTCCCCTCGACCTCCTCGGAACCATCGGTTCTGGACGGGACTACAGCGCGCTGCTGCCGCACACGGAGGAGATCGTCCTGGACGACCTACACGTGCGGATTCTCGATCTCGAGACCCTGATCGCGGTCAAAGAGGAGACGGGACGGGAAAAGGATCGCATGATCCTTCCGATGCTACGTCAGGTGCTGGAGGAGCGACGGAAGTCGTAACTGTCGCGGGTTTCACGAGGTTACTCCTTTGAGGCAGAAGCCAAGCGAACGGGCCAGCCCCCTGTGGAGGGTCGGCCCGTTATCGATTTGGTGGAGGTGGCGTCAACCGAATCATATCAATAACACATTGTTT
>JASFUG010000066.1:0-11410 GCA_050050395.1 Nitrospirota bacterium | reverse complement strand
GGCGTTACGACCGGCTGTGGCTGCGACGTGGAGGGGTGCCGACGGCGGTGCCGGACTTCGAGATCGACGTGGCCGGCGACCTTACGGACCTCCCGGTCATCGGCCGGCGCCTGGCACTCCGGCGCGGCGGCGGTCTCGCCGGCCCGGGGCCCGCCCTCGCCCTCGCGCCGGCGGCGGTGGAGGGGCGATTGACGGTGCGCAACCTGCGCGCGGGGGATCGCTTTCGCCCCGCGGGGCTGGGGGGCCACCGAAAACGGCTCGCCGCCTTCCTCGTCGATGCCAAGGTACCCGCCGCCGAGCGACGGCGGCTGCCCCTGCTGGTGCGCGACGGCGAGATCGTCGCCGTCGGGACGCTGCGGGCGGCCCACGGTTGTGCGCGGCCGGAAGGCGGTGCAGAGACGGTCTGGCTGAGCTACACCCCGCTATGAGCCGGGGCGCGCCCGTGGCGTGGAGCACCGATGGAGATCAAGGGACGCATCGATCTTAAGGGGATGACCGCGGAGCAACTCACGGCCTTCGCGGTGGCGCACGGTATGCGTCCGTTCCGCGGCAAGCAGCTTGCCGAGTGGCTCTATCGCCACGGCGTCGAGGATCTCGACGCGATGACCAACATCGCCCGGGTCGACCGCGAGGAGCTGGCGCGCATCGCCACGGTGAGCCGCCTCGCCCTGCGGCGTGAAGAGGTCTCGACGGACGGCACCCGCAAGTTCCTGTTCGAGCTCGGCGACGGCCGCACGGTGGAGACGGTGCTGATCCCCGACGACGGGCGCCGCACCCTGTGCATCTCCACCCAGGTGGGGTGTGCCATGGGGTGCACCTTCTGCCTCACGGCGCGGCAGGGGCTGGAGCGCGATCTCACGACGGGGGAGATCGTCGATCAGCTCTTGCAGGTGCAGCGGCTCACCGGCGAGCGGGTGACCAACGTGGTATTCATGGGTATGGGGGAGCCGCTGCACAACTACCTGGCGACGGTGCAGGCGGTGCGGATCTTCACCGATTCGCGGGGCTTCGACCTCTCCACGCGCCGCGTGACCGTCTCCACCGCCGGCCTGCTGCCGCGCATCGAGGAGGTGTTGCAGGAGCCCGACCTCAAGTTCGCCCTCGCGGTGTCGCTGAACGCGACCACCGACGCCCTGCGCGACCAGATCATGCCCCTCAATCGCCGCTACCCGATCCAGGCGCTGCTCGCGATGGTGAAGCGCTTCAACCGGGCATGGCGCGACATGGCATTCATCGAGTACGTGCTGCTTTCCGGCGTCAACGACAGCGACGAGGACGCCCATCGCCTCGCGCGTCTGCTCAAGCCGGTGCGCTGCAAGGTCAACCTCATCCCCTACAACGCCGCGGACGGGGCCGACTACCGGCGGCCCGACGACGAACGTGTCGAGTCATTTCGTGAGATCCTCCTGAACGCCGGCTATACCGTGCTCACCCGCCGCCAGCGCGGCGCCGACATCCGCGCCGCCTGCGGCCAGCTGCGTCAGGCGGAGCGCCTGCCGAGGGCTGTCGCGGGTGCCCCGGTCGCGAAGGACGCGAGCAGGACTCCCGGCTGAACCGGTGGCTGGCCTGGTGGGGCCCTTTCTGGTTTCATCACGCGCCGTCCTGTAACCGGGCGACGTCGCTCCTTACCTTCCATCGTCCCGATTCGCGCATGCCCACCCTTGGCGTCAACATCGACCACGTGGCCACCCTGCGGCAGGTGCGTCGTGCCGCGATACCGGACGTGATGACGGCGGCGGTGCACGCCGAGATGGGCGGGGCCGACTGCATCACCATCCACCTGCGCGAGGACCGCCGTCATATCCAGGACGCGGACGTGCGGCTCCTGCGGCAATCGATCGCCACACGCCTGAACCTGGAGATGGCGGCGACCGAGGAGATGGTCACCATTGCCCTGGAGGTGCGCCCGAACCAGTGCACCCTGGTGCCGGAGCGGCGCGAGGAGCTGACCACCGAGGGCGGCCTGGACCTGGCGGTGCACGGCGCGCAGGTCCACGGGGCGATCGAACTCCTGCAAGGGGCGGGGATCCCGGTGAGCCTGTTCATCGATCCGGACGTGGCGCTGGTGGAGGCCGCGGCCCGCCTGGGTGCTCGGGCCGTGGAGCTGCACACCGGCGCCTATGCCGCGGCGCCGGCCGATGAGCAGGTGGCGCGGCTGGAGGCGGCCTTGCAGGCCGGCCTGGCGCAGAACCTGACGGTCCACGCCGGCCACGGTCTCGACTACGACAACGCCGCCCGGGTCGCCCAGATCCCCGGTTTCCGCGAGTTCAACATCGGTCACGCGATCGTGTCGCGGGCGGTCTTTGTCGGCATGATGGACGCGGTGCGCGAGATGAAGGAGCTGATCCGCTACCAGGGCGAGGATCCTCAGGGTGTCTGGGGCACCCGCGGGCCGAAGCGGTAGCGGTAGCTTCAAGCGATTAGCTGCTCGCTGTCAGTCCTTCGCGGGGACGATGGAGGTCCCCATCGTCTTTTTCGGATCCGCAGAGGACAGAGATGGACGCGGAGCGAATCGTTCGCCACTGTTGATCCGCGTGGAAGAGTCCCCGCAAGCTGCGGGCGTGTGGACGTAATGAGTCTTGTGTTTCCCTGGCGACCAGGGTGGCTGGGCCGCGTTGAATCTGTGCGCGAGGTCCACCCGATCTGTGCAAATCTGTGTCATCTGTGGATAACGAAGGTCAACGCCGCTGTATCGCTCTGATGATCCTGGGCACCGGCATCGATCTCTGCGAGGTGGGACGCATGCGCCGGTTGTACGCGCGCTGGGGTGAGCGCTTGCTGGCTCGGGTGTTCACCGAGCTGGAACGGGCGGAGGCCCTGCGTCGCCGCGATCCGGCGCAGGGCCTGGCCGCACGCTGGGCGGCCAAGGAGGCGGGAACCAAGGCCCTGGGCACCGGTTTTCACCAGGGGGTCGGTTGGCGCGACTTCGAGGTGGTGCACGAACCGAGCGGCCGGCCCACCCTGCGCGTGGCCGGGCGCGCGGCAGAGATCGCTTGGGAACGCTGGGGGCGCCACCGCTGGCACGTCAGCCTGACGCACGAGCGTGACTACGCCTGCGCCGTGGCCATCGCCGAGCGCGGCGAGGAGGACGCGCCATGATCGTCGTCACCGGTCCGGAGATGGCGTCCCTCGACCGGCGCACCATCGAAGGCCTCGGCGTCCCTTCCCTGTCCTTGATGGAGAACGCCGGGCGCGCCGTATTTCACACCATCGAGCAGGAGCTCGGGCCGTTGCACGGGCGGGCTATCGTGATCCTGTGCGGCGCCGGCAACAACGGCGGTGACGGGTTCGTGGTCGGCCGGTTCTGCCACGAGGCGGGGGCGCAGGTGAGCTTCGTCCTCGCCGCCGATCCGCAGCGGTTCACCGAGGACGCGGCCTACGAGTGGCAGCAGGTCGATAGCCTGCCGGTGATCGCCGCGTACCGGCCGGACGAAATGCCGGCGGCGACGGCGGCGATCGCTGGTGCCGACGTGCTGGTCGACGCCCTCCTGGGAACCGGTGCCCGTCCCCCCTTGCGTTCGCCGTACGACGCGCTGGTGGCGGCGATGAATGACGCGCCCGCCCCGACCGTGGCGGTGGACTTGCCCAGTGGACTGGACGCCTCGCGCCACGACCAGCGGGACCAGGCGGCGGTTGCCGACCTCACCGTTACCTTCGCGTTTCCCAAGATCTGCCTCTGCCAGCATCCCAGCCGGGCCCTCGCCGGGCGCATCGCCGTGGCCGACATCGGCATCCCGGCCAGCCTCGCCGCCGAGCTGCCGCACGCGCCGCGGCTCAGTGATCCGGCGTCGGTGCGCGCGGCGTGGCCCTCCCTGGCGCCGGCCCAGCACAAGGGGGAGGCGGGGCGATTGCTCGTGGTGGCGGGCTCCCCTGGCATGGCCGGGGCCGCGGCCATGGCGTGTCGCGCTGCCCTGCGCAGCGGTGCCGGCTACGTCACCCTGGTGGCGCCGGAGCCGGTGGTGGCCACGGTCCAGGGATGGGTGCCGGAGATCGTCGGTCTCCCCACCGGCGACTCCGGGGAACGCCCGACCTCCCTTGATGACGCGGTCGCCCGGGCCTCGGCGGTGCTGGTCGGTCCGGGCCTGCCGCCGCAGCGCGCGGCCGAGTGGCTGGGCCTGCTGCTGCCGCGCCTCACCCAGCCGACCTTGATCGATGCCGGCGGACTGGCCGCCCTCGCCACCCACCCTGACCTGTGGGGGCGGCGCGGGGCAGCGCCCCTCTGCCTCACCCCGCACCCCGGCGAGTTTGCACCCCTGGTGGGCGCGTCGGTGGCCCAGGTGCAGAGCGATCGGGTGGCGGCGGCACGCACCTTTGCCGCCGAGCGTGATGTGCACCTGATCCTCAAGGGCGCCCTGAGCCTCGTCGTCGCCCCGGGCGGCGACCTGTGGATCAACCCGACGGGCCACGCCGGCATGGCCACCGCGGGCTGTGGCGACGTCCTGGCAGGGGTCGCCGCCGGCCTCCTCGCCCAGGGGCGCGGGCCGGAGCTCGCCCTGCGCGCCGCGGCGTACTGGCACGGGGCCGCGGCCCAGGCGTGGCGGCGAGGTGTCGCCGAGCGCTGCCTCATCGCCTCCGACCTGATCGAGGCGCTGCCGGCGGCCCTCGAGGCGGTCTGTGCGGACCGCGACTCCGATGGACCCAGCGCGATCACCTGGTTGGAATTCTAGGCGCCGGGATGGGGGATGCGGGGTGGGGGGAAGGTCGGCCGCTGCGCGGTCAGCGAGTTCTTTATCTTCTTGAATCCTTCCCCCCCCCATCCCCCACCCCCCAATCCCCACCCCGTTTCACATCGCCTTCGCCTCCAGCGGCGCGATTTGCGTGAGGTGTGAGGGGCTTCGGCCCAGCCGCAGCCTCCCATGATGGTGGCGCCGGTGGTTGCCTTTGTCCTACCCTCCCGTATCGTCGATCCTCGCGCCCTGAACCCATGATCTGCGCCAAAGACATCATGTCCACCGAGGTGGTGACCGTGGGGCCCGAGACACGGCTCACGGAGATCGCCCGCACCATGCTCGATGCCGACGTCTCCGGCGTCCCCGTGGTCACGGAGGACGGCGACCTCGTCGGCATGGTGACCGAGACCGATCTCATCGAGTCGCAGCAGAAGCTCCACTTCCCGACCGTCATCGCCCTGTTCGACGCGGTGGTCTACGTGGAGAGCTCGAAGCACTTCGAGGAAAAGGTTCGCAAGGCGGCGGCTGCCACCGCGCGCGAGCTGATGCACTCGCCCGCCGTGACCATCGCCCCGGACACGCCGCTGCCGGACGTGGCCGAGATGATGGGCCGCAAGAAGCTCCACCACCTGCCGGTCGTCGCGGAGGGCAGGCTGGTGGGGATCGTGGGCAAGGCCGACGTGGTACGTGGCATTGCCATGGGAGAGTAGCCGCAGGCGATCCTCTCTCAGCCGTCACCGTTCAACGCAAGGTGGCTGGTGACAGATGACTGACTGCTGATGGCTGACCGCGCCGGCACCTTCACCACCGCGAGCGCTGACGAGACCGAGGCGGTGGGGCAACGGATCGCCGCCGAGCTGGGACCGGGGGACGTGGTCCTCCTCGCCGGCGCCCTCGGGGCGGGGAAGACTTGCCTGGTGCGCGGGATTGCCGGCGCCCTCGGGGTGCCATCGGACGCCGTCCATTCGCCGAGCTACACCCTGGTGAACGAGTATCCGGCGCGCGGTGGGCGCCGTGTGGTGCACGCCGACGGCTACCGCCTGCGTGATGATGCCACCCTCGACGACCTCGGCCTGGAGGAGAGCCAGGAGGATGGGGCGATCGTCCTCCTCGAGTGGCCGCGGGGCTTCGTCGCGACCGACGAGGCCACCACCTGGTCGGTGGAGATGACGATCGACGACGCAGAGCGGCGGACCATCCGCGTGACCCCACCGCCGGGCCGTCCTCTGATGTAGGGCGGGCTCTGCCCGCCATGCCGGGCGGAGCCCGGCCTACGGCGCATCGGAATCTAAGGGCTCCACCAGCACCGGGTGGCGCGCGGCGCGGGTCTCGTCGAGACGCGACAGATTTGTGGTGTGCGGGGCCTCGTGGAGAAGCATTGGGCTTTCGCGCGCCTCGCGCACGATCTCCCGGAAGGCCTTCGCGGCGGCGTCCAGGGTCGCCTTCGACTCGGTCTCGGTGGGCTCCACCATCAGGGCCTCGGGCGCGATCAGCGGGAAGTAGATGGTCGGCGGGTGGACTCCGTGGTCGATGAGCCGCTTGGCCACGTCGAGGGCGGTGACATGGTGGCGCTTGGCCAGCTCCTTCGCGGTCAGGACACACTCGTGGAGGAAGGGGCTGGGGAAGGCGAGGGGCAGGGCATCACCGACCATCGCGCGCAGGTAGTTGGCGTTGAGCACCGCCTGCTCGCTCACCTCGGCCAGGCCGGCAGCGCCGAGGGTGCGGATGTAGGCGTAAGCCCGCACCAGCACTGCGAAGTTGCCGGCGAACCCGTGGACCCGGCCGATGGAGCGGTCGTCGTCGGCCCAGTGGTAGCCGTCGGCGGAGCGAGCCACCCGCGGCCCCGGGAGGAACGGGGCGAGGGCCGCCGTCACCGCCACCGGGCCGGCGCCGGGGCCACCTCCGCCGTGCGGGGTCGAGAAGGTCTTGTGCAGGTTGAGGTGAACGAGGTCGAAGCCCATGTCACCCGGGCGCACCTTGCCGAGGATGGCGTTGAGGTTGGCCCCGTCCATGTAGAGCAGGCCGCCGGCATCGTGGACGATCGCGGCCGCGGCCTGGATCTCGGCCTCGAACACCCCGAGGGTGTTGGGGTTGGTCACCATCATGGACGCGGTGTCGTCGTTCACGGCCCGGCGCAGGGCCGCCAGATCGATGCGCCCGTCCGGCCCCGAGGGGATCTCGGCGACCCGGAAGCCGGCGAGGTGGGCGCTCGCCGGGTTCGTGCCGTGGGCCGAGTCGGGGATCAGCACGGTGGTGCGGCTCTCACCCCGGGCCGCGTGGTAGGCCCGCACCATGTGCATGGCGGTGAGCTCGCCGCTCGCCCCGGCCGCCGGCTGCAGGGAGACCGCCGCCAGACCGGTGATCTCGCCGAGAGTGGCCTCCAGGCGATGCATGAGCTCCAGCGCCCCCTGGCAATCGCTCTCCGTCGCGTATGGATGGATCTGGGTGAAGCCGGGTAGGGCGGCGAGGGCGTCGTTGACCTTGGGGTTGTGCTTCATGGTGCACGACCCCAGGGGGTAGAAGGCGGTGTCGATGGAGAAGTTCTCTCGCGACAGCCGCGTGTAGTGGCGTATGACCTCGGGCTCGGAGACCTCGGGCAACGCGGGCGGGTGCTCGCGCAGGAGGTGGGCCGGCAGGTCGGCGGCCTCGGCCGTGGCGTCGGGACCGAGGAGGCGCAGGCCGCGCTGGCCCGGGCGGTGGAGGTTGAAGATGAGCATAGGGGTCAGGGACCAGGGAAGGATGGCCGCTGCGCGGCCACCATTTTTCGATCTCTCAGAGTGTTCCATTGAATATCCGGCCGCGGAGCGGCCGACCACCCCTCAGCCCCTAACCCCTAGTCCCTAGCCCCTGGCGAAGCCAAAACCTCCCACGCGGCGGTGACGTAGGCCTCCAGGTCCGCTTCGGTGCGGCGCTCCGTGACGCACACCAGCAGGTCGTTGGGCCGCGATCGCTCCCAGCGGCCGAGGGGGACTCCAGCAAGGATGCCGTGCTCGGCCATCGCCGCACAGAAGCGTTCCGCGGACATCGGTAGCTGGAGCACGAACTCCTTGAAATGGGGACCGTCGTCGGGCGCCGAGACACCGCCGAGCTGGGTGAGGGCCATACGCAGACGCTCCGCTCCGTGGTGGCTCGCGGCGGCGACCTGCGCCAGGCCGCGCGGGCCCAGGAGGGCCAGGTAGAGGGTGGCGCGCAGGACCAGGAGGGACTGGTTGGTGCAGATGTTGGAGGTCGCGCGCTCGCGCTTGATGTGTTGCTCCCGTGCCTGGAGGGTGAGGACAAAACCGGGATTACCACGCCGGTCCACGGTCTTGCCCACGAGGCGGCCCGGGACCTGGCGCACCAGCTTCTGGGTACAGGCGAGGTAGCCCAGGTAGGGTCCACCGAAAGAGAGGGGGGTGCCGAGCCCCTGCGCCTCGCCTACCGCGATGTCGCAGCCCCATGCGCCCGGCGGCTTTAGCAGGGCGAGGGCGACCGGGTCACACGAGGCAATGAGGTACGCGCCGCGGTCGTGGATCGCCTCGGGCCAGCCGGCGAGGTCGAGGCAGCGGCCCTCGAAGTCGGGGTACTGGACCAGGACCGCCGCCGTCCGATCGTCGACGGCGTCGGGGATCTCGGCCAAGGGGACGGAAACGATCTCGACCTCCTGGCCGGCCAGGTAGGTCTGCACGACGGCCAACGCGTCGGGATGGATGGCGCCGGCGAAGACGAGCTTGGTGCGTCGTTTGGCGGCACGCAGGGCCATGAGGCACGCCTCGGCACAGGCGGAGGCGCCGTCGTAGAGGCCGGCATTGGCCACGTCGAGGCCAGTGAGGCGTGCGATGAAGGTCTGGAACTCGAAGATGACCGCCAGGGTCCCTTGGCTCACCTCCGGCTGGTACGGGGTGTAGGCGGTGAGAAACTCCCCGCGATCCGCGATGGCATCGATCGCCGCCGGGCAGTGGTGGTCGTAGGCCCCGGCGCCGGCGAAGCAGGTGAGCCGGGCTCCGCGGTTGGTGGCGGCGAGCCCGGTGACGTGACGCCGCAGCTCGATCTCCCCTAGGGCATCGGGCAGGTCGAGGGGCCGGTCGAGTCGCAGGGTCGCCGGAATCGACGCAAACAGCGCCTCCACGTCGTCGACGCCGACGGTCGCGAGCATCGCGGCGCGGTCGGCAGGTGTGGCGGGGATGTAGGCCATAGGTTCCGCGAAAGGGCAGGTTGTCAAGTAAGAGGGCGATGGTAGTGGGGTGGCTGGACGAGGAAAAGCCGGTGATGCGCTGCCGCCCTCGTCGGCCCACCGGACGTGGATCGCAGCGGGAACCCTGGTCCTCGGCCGCATCCCCCCGTGGCGTCGTCCTTCTTCGTGGTCTCCCGGCATCACGCGTCCGGAGAGCGTTGTGGCGCGGCGTTCGGGCTATTGTCAGGTGCCGTGAGCGGGCGCTGTACACCATGTCTCCCGTGCCCCGTGCTGGTCTCCACGGCCACGGCGCCGTCTCGTGCCGGCTCGAAGGTGATGCTGGCGCGCGTGTAACTCATTGTATTAGTTATTAATATGGTAGTTTTTCTGAACCTATTGACGGCGCCGTTGGCTCTAGTCACCCCAGCGGCAGAAGCGCTGCCGTTCGGAGAGCCCGTCCCGAAATGGCCGGGTATCATGATCTATGCAGGTGGTGAATTCCGTGGTTACCGAGGCGTTGAAACGGGCCGTTGTCCCCGCCGGCGCGGCAGTCGTGCTGCTGCTCCTCGCCACCGCCGTGGCGATGGCGCAGGAGACCGCGCCCGCGATCGACATCTCGTTCGAGCCGGGCGGCACCCCTGGCGAGCAGATTCTCCACGTGGAGACCGACTTCGGGGTGGTCGGCTCCGCGGCGTGCAAGGTGTTGTGCGTCTATCCCGACTACGCTGCCCTGCACCCGTGGATCAAGGAGAGCCGGGTGGAGGCGGTCGAGGCCGACGGCACGCAGATCGTCTATTTCGTCCTCGACCTGCCGTGGCCGGTGGGTCGGCAGTGGTCGCGGCTGTCGGTGGAGCGGTTCGGTGATCGCACCATGGCGTGGAGCCAGGTGGAGGGGAGCTTTCGCAAGAATCACGGCACGGTGCTGCTCAATCCGGAGGGTGGTAGGACGCACCTGAGTTACTGGGCGGTGATCGATGTCGGTGTCCCTCCCGTGCTCGCGCGACCCTTCCAGGAGCAGTTCGTCCGTGAGTTTCTGCAAGCGGTCTACGACGCCGCGCGGCGCGGCACGTATTGATCTTGCCCGGCGCCTCTTGCACCCTCCGGCTCTTCCCGGAGGACAACGTGGGTATCCGCTTGGTCCGCTGTACCGTAGCCGCCGTGGTCGTTGTCGCCCTGCTTGGCTGTACTCGCGGTACCAAGACGCAGGTCACCCGGGCGCAACTCGAGGAGCGGGCGAGCCACGTCTCTGCCTATCGAGCGGAGGTGGCGAGCCATTACACGGTTGCCGGCCGTGAGGTCAGCGTCACCGGCACCGTCCAGTCACGGCCACCGGACGACCTGCGCGTTGAGATGTTCGCCCCCGACGGGAGCGTGGCGAGGGTGATGGTGCAAAGCCGCGACATGATGATGCAGCACGACACCCACCAGCAGCGGGTCACCAAGGTGGATCTCGCGCGCGTGGCGAAGGCCACCGGCAAGCGACCACCGGTGGCCCAGGGTACCGACCTCAGCCGCCCGTTCGACGGTCTCGACCCGGCGGCAACCATCTACGTGGGGAGTGATGATCTACCGGACGGCAAGGCGCATCTCTTCGAAGGCCCGCTGCTGGATGCGGGATCGCTCGCCACACGGCTCGGTTTCCAGCCGGTCAAGGCGCGGGTGTGGGTCGACGACCGGACCGGCTTGCTGCGGCGCACAGAGATCGTCGGCGACGAGGGAGGTGACCGCCTCGTTCAGGAGTTCACCGCCGTCGAGGTGGATGCGGCCCTGGAGCCGGAGCTCTTCTTCCTCAATCCACCGCCGGGTGTCGAGGTGGTGGACCTGACCGACGCACTGATCCAGGCGCTCTCCGGGCAGTGATCCCAATCGTGTCGCGTGCGTGCGACCACGTCACTCAGCGCCGTCGGCGCGGGCCGCAAGGGAACGCAGCTCCGGTAGGATGGCGCGGGCCGCCTCGTAGCCGGCGTCCATCGCCTCGCCGGCGCGCTGGAAGTCGAACATGTGCAGGTGGCCGACCTCCGGGCGAATCAGGATGTCCGCGGGGTACGCCTTGAGGTGAAGCTGGGTGATCTCCTTCTCCATCAGCTGGAGGGAGTAGGCGAGGAGCTCGAATACGTTGGGTCCATTGCTGCGGCGCATGTTTTGCGCCAGGAGCTCGCGTCCCAGCTCGACCGGGCCGCGCACCAGCTCCATCAAGCGTCGGGCTACCGGATGCGACGGCGCCCAACCCCCTTGGCCCATCGGCTGGTCAGCTGCGGCGGGGGGCGGGGAGGGGCTCGGCAGGCCGCGGGTGGCATCGACCGCAACCACTACGTCGATCCCCTGCTCGCGCAAGGGGGCGACCGGCAGGGGTTGCATCAGCCCGCCATCGAGGAGTCGCAGATCGCCCCACGCGACGGGTCGAAAGATCCCGGGTACCGAGTAGCTTGCACGCACGGCGCGCAAGAGAGGGCCACGACGTAGGTAACACGGCTGGCCACCGCGCACGTCGGTCGCGACCGCGGTGAACGGGATGGGCAGGTCCTGGATGCGGCCGGGGAGGACCGGGCGCAGGAAATCCCGTACGCGGGCACCCGCGATCATTCCG
>JASFUG010000065.1:0-11421 GCA_050050395.1 Nitrospirota bacterium | reverse complement strand
TGGATCAAAGCCACATCTCGATGATCGAGCGCGGCGTGAGGGAGCCGAGTGTGAGCACCCTTGAGGCGGTCTCCGTCGCCCTCGGGGTGCCTCTCTACCTGCTTATCCTGCTTGCCTCTGAGACAGAGGATCTCAAGGGGATCAGCGAGGAGCAGGCTGGCGTTATGGGGAGACAACTCCTCGATATTGTGGTCCACGCGTCGGAAACCCATGGGTGAGAACCGTGTCCCCGTACCACTCTTCCCTCTCGCCACTGGTCTCGTTGCGGAGACTGGAAGAGATTCTTGGCATGGGGCGGGTTAACCTAGAGGCGATAGCCAACACCGCCGGGCGGTACTACAAGCCATTCGACCGGCGCCGGACACGGGGGGAGGGGAAGTGGCGCCACATTGACAACCCGCAGGGTGCCCTGAAGGCCCTTCAGCGGATAATCAATCGGCGCATTCTTTCGACGGTCTTTTTGCCAGAGGGGATGCTGGGCGCCGTTCCGGGCATGTCGATCCGCAGCAACGGCCTCTTCCACGTGGCACAGCCGGTAATCGTCACGTTGGACCTCCGTAACTGCTTTCCGAGGACCAGCCACCATGATGTGGCCGCAGTGTTTAAACGGAATTTCGGCTGCTCTCAGAACGTCACGTCTATCCTTACGAGGTTGACGACCTTTCAACACCGCGTTCCGCAGGGGGCACCGACCAGCGCCACGCTGGTAAACCTCTCCCTGTTACCGCTCTACGACGAAATCCAGGAGCTTGCAGAACAGCGGGGACTACGTTTCTCACTGTGGGTCGATGACATCACGATCTCCGGTAAAGCGGCGGAAGACGCGATCGAGCCCGTGATCCGGTTGATACAGCGCCACGGTCACGCTGTCCGCCAGAGCAAGGTACATGTGATGAGATCGGGCAGCTCGCAAGCCGTTACCGGTGTGGCGGTGAACCGCAAGGTTGGGAAACCTAGGAATTACCGAGCACAAATCCGGCGGCAGATCTTCGACCTCGCGGATCGCCCGAATCCACCCGCGCATGAAATTCGATCCGTCCTTGGACGGATCGCGCACGTACGAGACATGTGCCCAGTTCAGGGAGATGCCTTGCAGCGACTGGCTGACAAAGTTCTCCCCGCAGAGGGAGTGGGCGGCCCCAAGCCCCGAACTGATGAAATCTGTGCGTGCAGGTGTGCGAAAAGGCACAAGCATCATCACGTCGCCCGCATGCAGGCCGCATAGAGCTAGCGTGGAACCTCACTCTCCGCGTCTTTGCGCCTTCGCGTTAAAACCAGTCCCCTCCTTCCCCGGGAGGCGCGATAGCCATGGCGTGGCTTGATGGGCTGCGGTTGGCGGTGCGGGCGTTGTGGCGGAATCGGACGCGGGCGGCGCTCACGGCCCTCGGGGTGATCATCGGGGTGGCGTCGGTGATCGCCATGCTGGCGGTGGGGACCGGGGCGCAGCGGCGGATCGCGGCGGAGTTCGAGGCGATGGGAAAGTAAAGCGCCCACAGTCCCCCCACCTTGCGTTATTATGTCCTGTAAGACATAAACGGCGATGGCCGATCAGGTGGCGAAGCCGCTCTTGTTCATCGGGAGCAGCCGGAAGGACTTGCAGAAGTTCCCCCAGGCCGTCCGCGACGATGTGGGTTATGACCTCTATACCGTGCAACTGGGCAGAACGCCGGCGTCCGCCAAGCCTCTCAAGGGGCTCGGGGGCGTCATGGAGCTCGTCGAGCGCTACGACAAAGACACCTATCGCGCCGTCTACATCGCCAACCTCGGAGACACCATCTACGTGCTGCACTGCTTCAAGAAGAAATCCAAGCGCGGCATCGCAACCCCCAAGGAGGAGATGGAGGTGATCCGGCAACGGCTCAGGTACGCCCAGGCCCTGAGCCAAGGAGAACATCGGCCATGAGCAAGGAGATGACCCACGAAGCGAGCAGCGGCAATGTCTTCGCCGACCTTGGGGTCAACAAGGCCGAGGACATGCTTGCCAAGGCCCAGCTCGCCCAGGCGATCATCGCCGTCATCGAGGACCGCGGTCTCACCCAGCAACAGGCCGCGAAGCTGCTCGGGACCAACCAGTCCTACATCTCCAAGCTGAAGCGCGGCCGGGAGCTGCGACGGTTCACCTTCGACCGTCTGTTGCACTGGCTCAACCGCCTCGATCGCGACGTCACCCTGACGGTGGCCCGGCGGCCCTCCAAGCAGGGGGGAGCGACCATCCACGTGGCCGCGGCGTAGCTCCACGTTCTCTGCGCTGGAACCGAATAATGTGCTACCGTTTGATGGCACATTAAAGGGGCACAGCCATGGATAGCTTCTCGATACGGGATCTGCGGGAGCGGACCGGTGAGTTGGTGCGGGACGCGGAGGCCGGCCGGCTGTCGGTGGTGACCAAGCGGGGGCGGCCGGTCTTTGTGGCGGTGCCGTTTGATGAGGCGCTCCTCGAGCAGGGGGTGAACGTCGCCCTGGCGGCCAAGCTCTATGCCGACGGTGTGGTGACCCTGAGCCGCGCCGCACGGGTGGCGGGGGTGTCAACGGAGGCGTTCATCGAGAAGCTGGGGCTGCTCGGCGTCCCGGTGGTGGACTACCCACCCGACGAGCTCGACGAGGAGTTGGCCCGCCTTGCCTGAAAAGGCCGCGGTGGCCGATGCGGGGCCTCTCATCGCCCTGGCGCGTATCGGGCACTTGTCGTTGCTGCCCGCCGTGCTGGGAGAGGTTCTCGTCCCCGAGGCCGTGGTGTCCGAGTGTGTACGTGATCGCTCGCGACCGGGGGCGATGGCGATTCAATCCGCCTTGGATGGTGGCCTGCTCGTTCTTCGTCGAGTGAAACGAACCCCGGAGCTCGAGGCCCTGGCCGAGTTGCTGGACCCGGGAGAGTCGGAGGCCCTAACCCTTGCCGTGTCCGAGGGGGTCCCGGTGCTCATGGATGAAAAGCGGGGGCGGCGTGTCGCACACCATCTAGGGATTCCGGTGCTCGGCACAGGGGCGGTGCTCATCGCCGCCAAGCGAGCAGGACTGGTGACGGCGGTCGCCCCCTTGCTGGTGGCCTTACAGGAGAGTGGCTACCGCCTCGCCGACCCGTTGGTCGGCGAGATCCTCAAGCGCTGTGGAGAAGGCGGGTAAGAAGATTCGCTCGTGACCGCGGCAACGCCGGGCCCGCAGTTCTCACGATCCCTTCCTGCCTTCCTTGCGTTCCTGCCTTCCTTAGATGGATCGTTGGTGATGGTCGGCGAAGGGCCTCTGTGCCCTCTGTGTCTCTGTGGTGAGAAACCCGTTACCTCTCGTCGCATTGGTCTGGAGCGGTAGCGATGGCGTGGCTTGATGGGCTGCGGTTGGCGGTGCGGGCGTTGTGGCGGAATCGGACGCGGGCGGCGCTCACGGCCCTGGGGGTGATCATCGGGGTGGCGTCGGTGATCGCCATGCTGGCGGTGGGGACCGGGGCGCAGCGGCGGATCGCGGCGGAGTTCGAGGCGATGGGCAGCTTCAACGTGGTGATCCGTCCGGGGTCCATCACCCGCGGAGGGGTGCGCACCGGGGCCGGGACCACCACGACGCTGACCCTGGCGGATGCCGAGGCGATCGCCAGGCTGCCGGGGGTGGTGGCGGTGGCGCCGAGCGTGCGGGGTGCGGTGCAGGCCCGTTACCGTGGCGCCAACTGGGGGACGTCGGTGGAGGGGGTGACCCCGGACTACCTGACGGTCCGCGGCTGGCCGGTGGTCGAGGGGTCGTTCTTCACCCGCCGCGAGGTGGTGGCCGCGGCGCAGGTGTGCGTCCTGGGCAGGACCGTGGCGACCGAGCTGTTCGGTCTGACCAAGCCGGTGGGGGAGACGGTGTTGCTGGGCGGTCTGGCGTGCAAGGTGCTGGGGGTCCTGGGGGAGAAGGGCGCGTCGGCCTGGGGCTCGGATCAGGACGACATCCTCGCCGTGCCCATCACCACGGTGCAGCGCAAGATCCGCGGCATCACTCACATCGAGCGCATCGAGATCCAGTGCGCCAGCCGGGAGGTAGCCCTGCGCCTGCCGGAGGTGTTCGGCCCCCTGCTGCGGGAGCGCCACCACCTGCGTGAGGGGCAGGACGACGACTTCCGCCACTACAACCGCGCCGAGTGGGCGCAGAGCGCGGAAGCGAGCGCGCGGGTCTTCTCCTGGCTCCTGGGGAGCATCGCCTCGGTGTCGCTGCTGGTGGGCGGGATCGGCATCATGAACATCATGCTGGTGTCGGTGACCGAGCGCACCCGCGAGATCGGCATCCGCATGGCGATCGGCGCCCGGCCGCGCGACATCCTGTGGCAGTTCCTCCTGGAGGCCCTGCTGCTGAGCGTCGCCGGGGGTGTGCTGGGGGTGGTGCTCGGCTGTGTGGGGGCGCTGACCCTGGAGCGGTTCTCGGAGTTCGTGGTGGCGATCACCCCGCGCGCCATCGGACTGGCGTTCTGCTTCTCCGCCGTGGTGGGGGTGTTCTTCGGCCTCCACCCGGCCCGCCGCGCCGCCGCCCTGCGGCCCATCGAGGCGTTGCGCTACGAGTGATGCCCTCCGTGTCTCTGTGGTGAAAATCTAGCTGCCGTCACCCCGCCGCCCGGAGATTTCCGATGGAATACCGCATCGCCCTGATCGCCGTCATGGCGGGTTTCGCCTTGACGGCGGTGCCCAGGAGCCACGCCGCCGATGGCCAGGCCGGAGATGAGCTTCCACGGGCCTTCCTGCCGGTGGGAGAGCTGTTCTGGCCCCTGCTGGCGGATCCGAAGCAGCCGCAGTTCTACGTCAGCGTGCGCGGGTACGAGCTGGACGACGAGACGGTCACCGCGGCGGCGGTGGCGTACGGCGAGACCTTCGGCCTGTACCGGTGGCAGCGGCCGCGTGGCGGATGGCAGGTGAGCCTCGCCGGGGCGCTGTTCGCCCAGTTCAACCTGGAGGCGCCGTCCCAGGACCTGGTGAACGCGGACTACACCATCGGCGTGCCGGTCACGTACCGCCGCGGTCCCTGGTCGGGGCGGCTGCGCGTCTATCACCAGAGCTCCCACCTGGGGGACGAGTTCCTGCTGCGCAACGAGCCGGAGCGCATCAACTTGAGCTTCGAGTCCCTGGAGCTGCTCGCCTCCCGCGAGGGACAGGGGTGGCGGGGTTACGTGGGGGGCGAGTACGTCCTCCACCGCGAGCCCGCCGAGCTGCAACCCGGCGGGCTCCACGGCGGCGTGGAGTACCGTGGCGAGGCCCGCGGTATATGGCACCCGGTGGCGGCGGTGGACGTGAAGAGCTGGGACGAGTTCGACTGGTCGCCGGAGATCAGTGCCGTCGCCGGGGTGGAGCTCGGGCCGCGCGAGCCCGGCCGGCGCCGCCTGCGGCTCCTGGCCGAGGCGTATCGTGGCCATTCCCCCCACGGCCAGTTCTTCGCCCAGCGCATGCGTTACCTCGGTTTGGGGGTCTATCTCGGCTTCTGAAGCGCCGCCCTGCGTTCGGACCGACTGGGTCCCGCGCTCTCACCACAGAGGCACGGAGGACACGGAGGATCAGCGGAAATGAAGATGCCGCGCGCTTTCCGGTGGGTATGGCGCCAACCCGTAGGGCCGGTTTCAACCGGCCGATGCCGTGTTCTCAACATGTTTCGGCGTCCGGCGGGCTAAAGCCCGCCCTACGCATGGAGCCGTTTCCCACCTCTGTCGCTATTTCCGCTGATCCTCACAGAGCATGGTGACCCGGGGCACGACGGCGTCGCCGCACATTGAAAGCGGGCCTCTCCTGGCAGGAAATTTCACCGCGGGGTCAGAGGGAGCGCGGGGGGCAGGCAGCGACCGTCTCTGTACCCGACGCCCCCGCAATAGACGTATGGAGCGTTCACACGTTTGCCGCCGTTGGATCGGCCGACGTTGCCCCCAACGTCGCCCGTGCTCCCCGTGGTCAAAGAGAACCTGCCGGGAGCCGGCTTCTTCCCCAAGCCTACGTCCGCCTCGATGCCGCGGAGAGATCCCCCTCTGTGCCCGCGGTGTCTCTGTGGTGAAAATCTAGTCTCCGCCACCCCGTAGACCGGAGCTCCCGATGGAATACGTCATCGCCCTGATCGCCCTCACCGCGATGGAGATCGTGCTGGGGATCGACAACATCGTGTTCATCGCCATCCTCACCAGCCGCCTGCCGGTGGGGCAGCAACCGCGGGCGCGGCGGATCGGGCTGGGTCTCGCCATGGTGACCCGCATCCTGCTGCTCCTCACTCTGTCGGCGATGCTGCGCCTCACCGGCCCCCTGTTTCACCTCTCGGCGTTGGGTGTACCCGCCGCCTGGCTGAACGAGGCGGTGGATGCGGTGTCGGGTAAGGACCTCATCCTGCTCGCCGGCGGGCTGTTCCTGATCTGGAAGAGCGTCACGGAGATCCACGAGCGCGTCGAGGGCGGTGAGCACGACCGGGCAGCGGGCGGAAACGCGAGCTGCGTCGGTGTGCTGGCCACCATCGCCGTGATGGACCTGGTGTTCTCCATCGACTCGGTAATCACCGCGGTGGGCATGGTGCGCACCGAGGGGTCGAGCTACTGGCTCGGCATCGCGGTGATGGTCACCGCCATCGTCCTGGCGGTTGTGGTGATGATGATCTTCGCCGAGCCCATCAGCCGCTTCATCGAGGCCCATCCGACGCTGAAGATGCTCGCCCTCTCCTTCTTGCTCCTGATCGGGGTAATGCTGGTGGCCGAGGGGATCGGCACTCACATCGACAAGGGGTACATTTACTTCGCCATGGCGTTCTCCCTGGTGGTGGAGGGACTGAATCTTCGCGTGCGGGCGCGCAGCGCGGGCCATCCCACGACCGCGCAGTGACCCGGATCGATTGCGCCGCGAGGCGCCGGCCCGCGCCTCGGTTGTGGCGTACGCGGGGCGATGCGATAAACGCGATGGCTCGCGCTCGGTCGCGGGCGGGAGGATGCAACGGTGCTCGATACGGTGGGATCGATCTTCAGCGAGTTCCGGGACAACTTTCGTCCCACCGATGCCGTCGACATCCTGCTGATGTCGGTGTTTCTGTACTCGGCGCTGGCGTGGTTCCGGGAGACGGCGTCGCGCCGGGTGCTGATCGGGGTGTCGGTATTGGTGGCGGTCTACGGCCTGGCGCGGGCCTTCGACATGTACCTCACCTCGCTGCTGTTCCACACCGGCTTCGCGGTCCTGTTGATCGTCCTGATCGTGATCTTCCAGGAAGACCTGCGGCGGATGTTCGAGCGGGTCGCGGCGTGGGGCTCGCTGGAGCAGGTGCGTGCAAGCCGGCCGATGGTGACCGACGTCGACGCCCTGGTGGAGGCCGCGTTCACCCTGGCCGAGCACCGCACCGGCGCGTTGGTCGTGCTGGAGGGAAACGAGCCCCTGGGGCGCCACCTGGACGGCGGCATCGCCCTCGGCGGGGAGCTGAGCAAGCCGCTCCTCTACAGCATCTTCGATGCCAGCTCGCCGGGCCACGACGGGGCGGTTGTCCTGGAGCGCGGGGTGGTGCAGAGGTTCGCCGCCCACCTGCCGATCTCCAAGAACCAGCAGGAGATCGCCGGCCGCGGCACCCGTCACAGCGCCGCCCTCGGCCTGTCCGAGTGCTCCGACGCCCTAGTGATCGCGGTCTCCGAGGAGCGCGGTACGGTGAGCGTCGCGGAGGGTGCGCGTCTGCTGGAGATGGAGAGCGCCGCCGTCCTCAAGACCCGGGTGGATGAGTTCCTGGCGGCGAAGTTCCCGGTCAGGACGCAGGCGACCTGGCGGCGTTACCTGGTGGAGCACCGGTGGTTGAAGGCATCGGCGATCGGCCTGGCGGTGGCCGCGTGGCTCCTCCTCGCCTACAAGCCCAGTACCCTCTACCGCACCTTCCTCCTGCCCATCGAGTACCGCAATCTCGGTGAGCAATTGCTGCTCGACCACGATGCGCCGAACGAGGCGCGGGTCACCGTGTCGGGATCGGAGCGTAGCTTCCGCTTCCTGGACCCGGCTGCATTGAAGCTGTCGATCGATCTGTCGGGGAGCGAGGCCGGAAAGCACGAGATCGTCCTCTCCGAGCGCGACATCCGTCTGCCGGCGAAGCTCGATCTCTACCGGATCGAGCCACAGGACATCGTGTTGCACCTGCGCAAGAAAGGCGCCCCGGCACCATGAGGTCGAACTCTCACCACAGAGACACCGAGGACACAGGGGGGATCTCTCCGCGGCATCGAGGCGAACGTAGGCGTGGGGAAGAAGCCGGCTCCCGGCAGGTCTTTTTTGACCACGGGGAACACGGAGGACGTTGGGGGGCAAGGACCGGAGGGTGGTCGGCCGATCCAACGGTGGCAAACGTATAAACGCTCCATACGTCTATTGCGGGGGCGTGGGGTACAGAGACGGTGACTGCCTGCCCTCCCCCCGCGCTCCCCGTGTCCCCCGTGGTGAATTTCCTGCCGGGAGAGGCCCGCTTTCAATTGGCGCCGATGCGTCAATAGAGCGAAGACAAGGCAGGCCTCTCTGTTCTCTCCGTGTCTCTGCGGTAAAGGACGAGGTCTTGCTAAGGCTGGCGTCGCAACGATCGTCTCCCGGTCCGTCTCTACAGAATCATCGCGGAAAGGAGGGTCGCCAGGCCGAGGAAGGCGGCGAAGCCGATGATGTCGGTGACGGTGGTGAGGAAGATCGCCGCGGACTGGGCGGGGTCCTGACCGAAGGTCTTGAGTAGCAGGGGGATCACCGCGCCGGCGCCGGCGGCGGCCACCATGTTCGCCACCATCGCCAGGCCGATGATCATCGCCATGCCGGTGGCCTGACCGACGGTGTCACCCGCCGCCAGGCGCCACGCGAATACCGCGCCGGCGGTGACCACGGCGATGGCGATGCCGTTGAACAGGCCACCGAGCACCTCCTTCACGATCACCCGCTTCTTGACGCCGGGAATGACCTCGCGCAGGGCGATGCCGCGCATCACCACGGCCAGGGACTGCGAGCCGGTGTTGCCCCCCTGACCCGCGACCACCGGCAGGAGGACCGCCAGGGCGGCGATCTTGGCGATGATGCCCTCGAACAGGCCGACCACGGCCGCCGCCAGGAAGGCGGTGCCGAGATTGACGAACAGCCACGGCAGGCGGCGCTTCACCACCATGGTGACCGGTGACAGTGCGCGTTCGTCGGCACCGGCACCGACCAGTTTTTGCAGGTCCTCGAAGGCCTCCAGTTGCCCGGCGCCCAGCACCTCGCTCTGCTTGATGACGCCGACCAGACGGCCGTCGAAGTCGACCACCGGTAGCGCCAGGAAGCCGCGCTCGCGCATCACGCGCACCACTTCTTCGTGGTTCATGGTGTCCGGGATGGTCACCATCTCCCGGCGCACCAGGGTGTCGATCGCATCGCGGGGGCTGGCCAGGAGCAGGTCGCGCATGTTGAGCACGCCGATGAGCTTGCCGTCGCGCTCGGTGACGTACAGGTAGTGCAGGACGTCGCGCGGCGTCTTGCGCAGCTTGGCGATCGCCTGTTGCGCGGTGAGATCGATGGACAGCGACGCCACGCGCGGTTCCATCATCGCCCCGGCGACGTCCGCCGGGTAACCGCCGAGCTCCTGGAGCGCGGCGGCCGCGCTGGCATCGAGGCCGGTCAGGATCGCCGCCCGGGTGTCGTCGTCGAGCTGGCGCACGATCGCCGAGGCGACCCGTGGCAGGGTGGCGGCGAGGAGCTCGCGTGCGCGCTCCACCTCGAGCGCCGCGAACAGACGGGCGCCCATCTCGGCAGTGATGCGCTCCAGGAGCGCCACCGCCTGCTTGGTCGATAACCGCTTGAACAGGCGCACCATCTCATCGAGGCCGAGGGTCTCGAAGGTGCGCGCCGCGTCCACCGGATGGAGCTCGACGAAGGCGCGTAACAGGGCGTCGCTGGACCTCATGGCGGGTCCTCCTTGCTTCCGGACGCGCGCTTACCGGACGGTTTGCCGAACTGCTCGCGTCTTCGATTCCGGGCGACCTCTTGCATGTCGACCGCGAGGTCGAACTCGTCGACGATTTCCTCCCCGATCACGGCTTCCAGGACATCCTCGAGCGTGACGATGCCAGTGATGTCGCCGTACTCATCGAACACCCCGAGGAGGTGGGTGCGGCGCTTGAGGAAGGCCTTCAGCAGGACGTGGCCCGGTGTCGTCTCGGACACGAATGAGGGCGGCGTACACAGTTCCTCCAGCCGGGTGTCAGAGCGGTCATCTGCCAGAGCAGTGAGGACGTCCCTCGCGAGGACGACTCCGACCCAAGTTTCGGGGTCGTCCGCCGCATAGACCGGAAGGCGCGAAAAGGCGGTTTCCCTCACTTGCGTGGCCGCGTCGCGCAGGCTCATGTCGGAGGGCAGCTTCGCCACCACCGGCCGTGGCGTCATGATGTCCCGGACCGTGACCCGGTCCAAGTGCAGGACGTTGTGCACCAGCTCCGCCTCGTAGGGCAAGATGCTGCCCTCCTCGGCGCTGAGTTTCGCGAAATACTTCACCTCCTCCTCCGAGGCGGCAACCGTCCGCTCGCGCGGCTCCAGCCATCGTGACAGCTGCTCGGTCAGCCAAATCAGGGGGAAGAGCAGGGTGATGAGGAAGCGCCATGGCAGCGCCAGGGCCCGGGCAATCGGCCGGCTGTACGCCACGCCGATCACCTTGGGCACGATCTCGGAGATGAACAGCACGGCCAGGGTGAACCACAGAGAGAACCATAGGAGCGTCTCTTCACCGAACAGCGTGCGTGCCTGTGCTCCGGCCACCGCGGCGCCGGCGGTGTGTGCGGCGGTGTTGATGATCAGGATCGCGGCAATCGGCCGGCCCATGTTGCGCTTGAACTCGACAAGGGTGGCGCCGGCGCGGCTGCCTCTGTCCTGGAGCGCACGTACGTATGGCATGCGAACGGAAAGGAATCCCGCCTCGGTCAAGGAGCAGAGGGACGAAACGAACAGGACGATGAAGATTGACAGCGCGAGCAACGTCATGGGTGCACCTTGTGGGAGGTCAGGGAATGCCAATGGGACACGAGGAACCGCACATGACCAACATGCCCGCGTCTTGCCGAATGAGCACGAGCGAGTCCGCGTTACTCGCCGGGGATCGGCTCCGTCCCCGCAACCGCGATGTTTCCCGGCGGTGTCCTCGTTGGACGTAGCTCTGGCCGCCGCGGAGGAGCGTGGGGAGACTGTTTGCGACCGCCGACGACAGATTGCTGCGGCTGAGACGGGCACAGAGCTCGCCGATCCCCATGAACAGCAGGCCGAGCCCGATCACCGCCTGGCCGATCGCGGCGCGTCGCGACTGGCCGCCGGTCATGTTGACGATCATGCCGATGCCGACCAGCGGCACGGCGAACGCGTTCACGTCCACCTTGAAGCCGAGCAGGGCGACGATCCAGCCGGTCATGATGGTGCCGACGTTGCTGCCAAAGATCACCCACACCGCCTGCGCGAGGGTCAGCAGGCCGGCGTTGGCGAAGCCGATGGCCGC
>JASFUG010000064.1:0-11517 GCA_050050395.1 Nitrospirota bacterium | reverse complement strand
CGAGGGGCATTTCGGGGACCTGCGAGCTACTGCTATTGCCATAACCTTCGGCACGACAGTAGAGGTCGGCGAACTGGACGATGTCGACGATCGGATCATCGGCACCCGGCAGTCCCGCTCGCTCCGCCCGGCGGTGATGGTGGTGGCGGATCGACGCGATGGTCGGTTCTGGCAAGAGCCAGTTCTGCGCGATCCAGCCTCCGATCTCTGCATGACTCACGCCGAGCACCTGCACCTCCGCAGCTTGGCTGGACATGCCATTGACGCTGATCCGCTGGAGAATATCCGCGAATGGTTCGGGAAAGAACTGGTCGAGAATAAGCTTACCGAGATCGTGCAAGAGACCCGCGGTAAAGGCGGCATCGACCCGTGGGTAGCGTAGTCGCTCGGCGATGATGCGACTCGCGGTCGCGACGCAGATGGAGTGGGTCCAGAAGGCACGGCGATCGAAGTCGTTGGCCGAGCGGTAATCGAACTCCCGCACTACGGCCACGGCGAAGGCCATGTTCACCACCTCGTTGTAACCGAGGAGGTTGATCGCCTCCGACACGCTGGAGATGCGGCGCAGAAATCCAAAATAGGCGGAGTTCACAATGCGCAGCAGGTTCGCCGTGAGTGCCTGGTCCTGGGAGATGACCGCCGCCATGTCGCGGGCGGTGGAGTCGGGATCCCGCGCCACGGCGGCTACCCGTGCGGCGATCGAGGGGAGCGTCGGCAGCTCCCGGACGGCGGACATCAGCCGCTCCACCGCCTTGTGGCTCATGACGGTCGTGGGTGACGGCTCAGCCATCGGCGAACGCCCGGAAGGACCGGCAGGTGGGGGGCGCAGCGAGCGCTTCGCTCGCTTCGGCGTGCGGGACAGGATCAGGCGAGCAACGCCTCTTCGGTCTCGAAGAGCGGGATGACCACCTGCTGCACCAAGTCGTGGTTGCGATCGAGCGAATAGGTGTGGGCACGTCCCACCACCTTGCGGATCAAGACACCGGCCTCCGTCAGGGCTTGTAGGGAGAGCTGACAGGAGCGGCCACTGATCCCCCCCAGCATGGCGATGCGTCGCCCTGTCAGGGGGTCCTCTGCCCGGGTCAGGACGCGGAGGATGTCGATCTTCGAGTTGCAGTTGAGGATTGGGTTGATGACTTGTTCATCCGTCAACGGTTTCACGGGATGCCTCTCCCATTCTGCAGGGTGTGTTTCCTCCTGTGGCTCCGTATCGGTTGTGAGGGATGAAACCTAAACGAGATCCATATTCATTGTCCGTTGTACCGCCACCAAAAAGCGGTGTGCGGTTGCGGATCAGTAAAGCCCGTCAAACGGGTGACTCTCTCACCGCCCTCTGGTGACGAGTCGATGACGCGGAGCGCGGCGACGTTTTGCCGGCCCAACACCGCATGGCCGCGGGTCCCACGGATCGATGCCCTTGAAAAACAAGGACCTTGATGCTGTGTCTCGCCATGGCCCCCGCCGTTCGTGGGCCGCTTCGGCGGTGGCATCGGCTTTGCTCTAACGGATCGCATCGGGAGCGATCCAAGAGCCGAGGTGAGCGATGACGACGGAGTTCGTGGTGGGACTGGGGCGCGAGGCGATTGAGGTGGCCTTGATGGTCGCCGGGCCCATGTTGGCCGTCGGCTTGGTAGTGGGCGTCGTGGTCAGTCTCCTCCAGGCCCTGACCCAGGTGCAGGAGATGACGCTCACCTTCGTCCCCAAGATCCTCAGCATCTCCCTGGTCCTTGTGGTGCTGATGCCGTGGATGGCGCAGATCATGATCGACTACACCGTCAACCTCTACTCCTCGCTGCCCGAGCTGGTGCATTGATGGCCGCGACGCTCTCCATCGACGCAGCCGTGGCTCAGCGCTTCGTCCTGGTCCTGGCACGTGTTGCCGGTGTGGTCGGGCTGGCCCCGGTGTTGGGTGGGGGTAACGTCCCTCGGGCGGTGAAGGCCGGGCTGGCGTTGAGCATGACGGTGTTACTCGCTCCCCGGGCGGCGCTGCCGACTTTCCACGGCGGATTACCCGAGCTGACGGTGGCGATCGGCGGGGAGGTACTCGTTGGGGCACTCGTGGCGTTCGTCATCGTCGCGATGTTCGCCGTGGTACAGCTAGCCGGACAGTCCATCGGAATCCAGATGGGCTTCGCGGCGGCGAGCCAGTTCGACCCGGCCAGCCAGTCGAACTCGGTCGTGGTGGCGCAGTTCCAGTTCATCGTGGCCACCCTGCTGTTTTTCGCGCTGGACGGTCACCACCGAGCGATCGAGGCGCTCGCCGTGAGCTTCAGCCGTGTGCCCCTCCTCCATGCGCAGCTCAGCGGCGGCGTAATGAGCCTGATCGTCGCCGTCACCGCCGGAGTCTTCGTTGCGGCTATTTCCATCGCGGCGCCGGTAATCGCGGCCATGCTCCTGACCAATCTGGGCCTCGGGATCCTTGCGCGCACGCTGCCGCAGATGAACGTCTTTATGGTCGCCTTCCCGCTGCAAATCACCGTCGGTCTGCTGGGGCTGGGCATCACCCTACCGCTGCTGGCGTGGTGGATGGGGCACGGGGTGGGCGACCTGAGTGAGCAGTTTGGCTACCTGCTGCGTCATCTCGTCGCCTCCTGAGAAACAACCGTCGTGGCCGATCAAGATCGCACCCTTGCTCCGACTCCCAAACGGCGCGAAGACGCGCGCCGCAAGGGGCAAGTGCCACGGAGCCGCGAGGTGGTATCGGTGCTGGTGTTGGCCGGTGGCGTGCTCGCGCTGAGTGTGGCCGGCGAACGTATGTGGGACGGGCTACAGACGGTGGCACGGCAATGTTTCGATGCCGGCGGACGCATCATCCTGAGCAGCGAGACCATGGCGGCGCTCGGGCTAAATTGGGTCCTCGCGACCGGTGTCATCCTTATGCCGGTGTTGCTGGCGTCGTCGATCGGCGCATTGGCTGGTGGCTTTGGGCAGGTAGGGATGCTGATCAGCGGTGAGGCCGTGCGCCCGCAGCTCTCGCGGATCAGCCCGCTGGCGGGATTCAAACGGCTCTTTTCGCTCAACGCTCTGATGGAGCTGCTGCGCGGGGTCGCCAAGATCGTCGTCCTCGGCGTGCTCCTGTGGTTCACACTGCGCGGCCAGACGGATGTGGTCCTCGGTCTGGGAACCAGCGGTGTGGAAGAGCTGTTGCCGGTGCTCGGTGCGCTGAGCCTTCAGCTCATGCGCAACGTCTTGGTCATCCTCGCGCTGCTGGCCGTCGCGGATTTCTCCTACCAGCGGTGGAAGCACACGCGAGATCTGCGTATGACCCACCAAGAAGTTAAGGAGGAGTACCGGCAAACAGAGGGCGATCCGTTACTTCGATCGCGAATCCGCAGCCTGCAGCGGGAGATGGCCACCAAACGAATGATGGCCGAAGTCCCCACCGCGGACGTGGTGATCACCAACCCGACGCATTACGCCGTAGCACTCCGTTACCGGCGTGGTGAGGACGTGGCGCCCCGGGTGGTAGCCAAAGGGGCGGACCATCTCGCGCAGCGCATCAAGGCGGTCGCCCGCGAGCACAACGTGATGCTGCGTGAGGACAAGTTACTGGCCCGTGCCCTGTATCGCGCCGTCGATGTGGGCCGCTTCGTCCCCGAGGAGCTGTATCGCGCCGTGGCGGAGATTCTCGCCTACGTGTATCGCGCGCGGCGCGATACCCAGCACCGCGGCCACCGCGCGCCACCCACCAGCGGGGGCATGAGCTAGCATGGCGACCGCGATCACCGCACCCATGGCCACCACGTCCGTTGCGCGGCGTGGCGACCTCCTGCTCGCCCTCGGTGTCCTGGGGATCCTGGCGGTCATGACCATCCCGCTGGCGGCGCCGGTGATGGACGTGCTTCTGGCGCTGAGCATCACCAGCGCGATCCTCATCCTGCTGGTGAGCATGTCGACGGCGTCGCCGCTCGACTTCTCGGTCTTTCCACCGCTGTTGCTGGTGGTGACGTTGCTACGTCTGTCGCTGAACGTCGCGTCGACGCGCCTCATCCTCTCCCATGGCCACGAGGGTCCCGCGGCTGCCGGCCAGGTGATCCGCGCCTTCGGACACTTCGTGGTCGGCGGCAACTACGTCATCGGCATCATCGTCTTTCTGATCTTGGTGCTGATCAATTTCATCGTCATCACCAAGGGCGCAGGGCGAGTCGCGGAGGTCAGCGCCCGCTTCACCCTTGATGCGATGCCCGGCAAGCAGATGAGCATCGACGCGGACCTCAATGCGGGGACCATCGATGAGCAGGAGGCACGCGGCAGGAGACGGCGCATTGAACGCGAGGCCGACTTCTATGGCGCGATGGATGGTGCATCCAAGTTTGTCCGTGGCGACGCCATTGCCGGCATCATCATCACCACCGTCAACATCGTCGGTGGGCTGATCATCGGTACCGCGCAGCAGAGACTGAGCCTCGGTCAGGCGGTGGAGAACTACACCATCCTGACCGTGGGAGACGGCCTGGTCTCCCAGATCCCCGCCCTCATCATCTCCACGGCGGCGGGCATCGTGGTGACCAACTCGGCGACGAGCGAGAGCCTCGGCGCCACGGTGCTCGGGGAGTTCGGTGCCTACCCGCGCGCCATGTACATGGCGGCGGGGGTTCTCGGGTTGATGGGGATCGTTCCGGGACTCCCCTTCCTGCCATTCGCCATTCTTTCCGGAGTCACGGGATTTGCGGCATGGCGCATCTCGACCTCGTCCAGGGCCGCCGTGGTGGAGGAAGAGCAAGAAGCCTCACCCGAGGTGGAGGTCGGTCCCGACACCAGCCCCGAGGCGATGGCCAGCCTCCTGGAGCTCGACACGCTGGAGCTTGAGGTCGGCTTCGGTCTGATCTCTATGGTCGACAGCGGCGAGTCGCGTGATCTCCTGACGCGCATCAAGTCGATTCGCAGGCAGGCGGCGATCGACCTGGGCATCGTGGTGCCGCCGATCCACATCCGCGACAACCTGCAGCTCAAGCAGGCGCAGTACCGCATCCTGATCCGGGGTGTCGCCGTCGCCGAAGGTGAGCTGATGATGCACCACCTCCTGGCGATGGATCCCGGCACGGTGACCAAGCCGGTCGACGGCGTTGCCACCACGGAGCCGGCGTTCGGCTTGCCGGCCCTATGGATTGCCGAGCGGGAGCGCGAACGCGCTCAGTTTGCTGGCTATACGGTGGTCGATTTGCCCACGGCGCTGGCCACACACTTGACCGAGGTGATCCGCTCCCACGCCAGTGAGCTTCTCGGACGGCAGGAGGTACAGAACCTCCTGGACAACGTCGCCAAGCGTCAGCCGAAGGTGGTCGAGGAGCTGGTGCCGGGCCTGCTGAGCCTCGGGCAAGTGCAGAAGGTCCTGCAGAACCTCCTCGATGAGGATATCTCGATTCGCGATCTACAGACGGTGCTAGAGGCCCTGGCCGACTGGGCACCCGTGACCACCGATACCGATCTGCTGACCGAGTACGTGCGTACTGCTCTGTCGCGGACGATCACCCACCGGTACGTCGCGGATACCGGCGAGATGCAGGTGATCACGCTTTCTCCGACCCTGGAGGAGGAGATCGGGAGAGCGATCGCCGAGGGTGAGCGTGGGCAGCAGCTGTCCATGGAGCCGAAGCGGGCCCAGCAGATCATCGACACCCTGGCGAAGACTACCCTCGACCTACAGGCGGCGAACGTGACGCCGCTGCTCCTTGTTCGACCGCAGCTCCGTCGCCACGTGCGCCGGCTGACCGAACGGTTCATCAAGGGGCTGGCCGTGGTGTCGTTCAACGAGATCGAGCCGAATGTCCGACTCCGGTCGATGGCAGTCGTTGAGTGAGGGCGAGAGTATGCGCATCAAGCGATTTGCCGCCAAGAACGTTCCCCAGGCACTGGCCGAGGTGCAGGTTGCCCTCGGGCCGAATGCCGTTCTCCTGGAGACCGTGCAGATCAAGGACCCCGAGCGCCGTCGCAAGGGCGAGCTAGTAGAGGTCGTGGCGGCGGTCGATCCACAGGCGATCCCGCGTCGGCGCCGGCCCGAGCGTGACACGGCCGAGACGTCGTTTGACTCTGCACCGACGCGGGCTGCCACGAACCGGGACGCCGATCGATCCTTCGATTCGATCCTCGACACCGTAGCGAGCGATCGAGCATCGGAACAGGCGGAAGTGGCGGCGGCGATCTCCGCGCTGCAGGAAGTGGTCGGCGCCTTGCGGACCGAGGTGACTGAGCTACGCGAAGATGGTCGGCAGCCGCGATCCGCGGCGACTCACAATGAGCTCATCGTCGTGACGGCAGGCCTCTTGGAGCTCGCCCAAAAGGTCGATTCGCTGATCGCCGCCGGCGCCAACCCACCCAGTGCCCCGGTCGTATGGCCTGGCCTGCCGCATTCCGACGTGGCTCCCTCTCTGCTGGGGGAGTTGGAACGGTGCGGACTCGATGGGCCGGCGGCCCGCCATTGGGGAGATCGCCTCACCGATGCGCTGGTGGAACGCCCTCTGGCGCAGGGTGAGACGGTCGCCGCACGACTTGCCCAGCTACTGGGACGTGACTTGGACTGTGCCTCCGAGGTGAACGGCGGTATCCACGTGATTCTCGGTCCTAGTGGCGCCGGCAAGAGCTCCCTCGTGGTGAAGCTCGCCCTGCGCGAGCGCCTCCTCCATGGGCGCTCCCCACGCCTGATAACCTTCGACTACGCGCGTCCCGAAGGCGCGGCGCTGCTCGGTCGCTACGCGGAGGTCTTCGGCCTCTTCCTGCACCGCGTCGGCGAGCCCGGCGAGCTGAGCGCCATCATCGAGAGGCTTGAGGCCGACCGGCCATGTTTTGTCGATTCGCCGACGCCGACGTTGGACGCCGACGACCGACCGGGGATCATCGACCTTCTGCACGCTTTGCCGGAGGCGGCCGTATGTCACCTCCTCCTTCCAGCGGCTACCGGGCTCTCCGAGATGCGCCGACTCGTGGCCGCATACCGTGCTCTTGGTATCGACCGTCTCGCATTTTCCAAGATCGACGAGGCCGGTCAGTTTGGCCAGATCGCGACGATCGCCGTCGAGGCCGGTCTTCCCGTGAGCTGGCTCAGTAACGGCCGCCAGATCCCCGAGGACTTGGTGGATGCGAGCCCCGACCTCCTCAGGGCGCTCGTCACCCACCACCGCGGCACAGCAGCGCCGATCAGCGCCAACCCTGCCCTCCGCGAAACACGCGCCGTGTCCAGCGGCGATCCAGAGGCCGTCGCTCGGGCAGCCAGCGAAGCGCTGCGCGTCTTCACTCCCTCCATTCGCTAAGTCTTCGAAGGGTACCGAATGAACCCAACTGCGAACCATGACGGCCAGCGCCGGGAGGCCGGCCTCAAGGTGCTCTCGATCACCTCCGGCAAGGGTGGCGTGGGCAAGACCAACATCGTTGCCAACCTCGCCTACGCCTTGAGTGTGCGCGGCCTGAAGGTCTTGGTTCTCGACGCCGATCTGGGACTTGGCAACATCGACGTCCTGCTCGGGCTCAATCCCTTGTTCACGCTGCATGACGTATTGCGTGGCGACGCGACGTTGCAGGAGGTGGTCACTCCCGGTCCAGGCGGCATTCGCATCCTGCCCGCACCGTCCGGGCAGGTCGACCTGACCAGCCTCACCGAGGCAGACCGCCTGCGATTCCTGTCGGCGATTGATGAGCTGGACGAGGAGGTCGACATCTTCATCATCGACACCGGCGCCGGGATCGCCGCCAACGTCTGCTTCTTCAACATGGCGGCCCAGGAAACGTACGTGGTGGCCAATCCCGAGCCAACGAGCCTCACCGATGCCTACGCCTTGATCAAGGTGATGAGCCGCGAGTACGGCGAGAAGTCGTTCAAGTTGATCGTCAACGAGGTGAGCGGCGAGCGCGAGGCGCTGTCGGTGTTCCGGCACCTCACCGCGGTCTGCGACCGGTTCCTCAATATCCGATTGGAGCTAGCGGGATTCGTGCCGGTTGATCCCAAGCTCGCCCGAGCCGTGCGTGATCAGCAGTTGGTCAGCGAGCGCTACCCCGAGGCCATATCCAGCCGTTGCATCCGGGAAATCGCCATGGCCATCGAGCGTAGCCCTTCGCACATGTTCCCCAAGGGAACTATCCAGTTCTTCTGGCGTCGCCTGTGGGCGCCCGAAGCCAGCCCGTCAGCCGTCTAGGCAGGCCATCGCCGTACTCAGGAGAAGATCACCATGATGGACCTCATCCAAGCCTATCTCGCCGAAGGAAGTGGGCGCCCCGTCACCACGCGCAACGAGCTCATCCTCCAGTACGCTCCGCAGATCAAGTACATCGCCCACCGGGTGGCGTCTCGCCTGCCGTCGCACATTGAGCTCGAGGAGTTGATCAATGCCGGCGTCCTGGGTCTGATCGATGCCATCGAGAAGTTCGATGTCAGCCGCAACATCCAGTTCAAGACCTACGCGGAGATCCGTGTCCGTGGTGCAATGCTCGATGAATTGCGCGCCCAGGACTGGGTACCTCGCTCGGTACGTCAGAAGATCAACACCCTGGCGCGGGCCTATGCTCGGTTGGAGCAGGAGTACGGCCGACCCGCGACCACCGAGGAGGTGGCTGCCGAGCTCGGTCTCACCGTGCCAGAGCTGACGATCTTGCAGAGCAAGGCCCAGGGATTGCCGCTCATCAGCCTCAATGATTCCTTCGATGAAAACGATGATGACCGCCACCTGCAGGACTCCGTGCCCGACCCGGAATCGATCGACCCCCTCGAGGAGTTGGGCGAGAAGTGGGTGAACGACGTGATCACCAAAGGGCTCGACGATCTGCCGGCCCGCGAGCGCACGGTGTTGTCCCTGTACTACTTCGACGAACTCACCATGAAGGAGATCGGTGTGGTGCTGAGCGTCACCGAGTCGCGCATCTCCCAGATCCACACCAAGGCGCTGCTGCGCCTCAAGGGAAAACTCCAACATGCTGGTCTGTCCGCGGTGGCGGGATAACGCGCAAGGAGATCCAGACACCGTGGTCATCTCAGATTCGTTGGCCAGCCCCGATGCCGCACCGTCGCGTCATGGGGAAGAGGAAGAAGCGGGCTCTCAAGTAAGCGCCCGCAAGGGCGGCGACGTTGCCCGGCAGATCGGCGCGATCGTCAGGGAATGCGGCATCACCCTCGAGGAGGAAGGTGATCTTCTGCACCTCCTGGAGAAGCTCGACCATGGGGAAGAGATCCCGCCAGAGTTGTATACGATGGTTGCGGAGCTTCTTGCCTTCGCCTACGCGGTCAACGGCAAGTATCCCGATCTCCAATGACGTGCGCCTGGCGCGTTGCACGGCGACGCCGTGAGCGCTCACCACGCGGCCCGACTCACGCGGCGCGGCGCAGGGCGAGGTTGATCCATCCGTCGCTGCTCAGCGTGTCGTCTACCTGCCAGTGGCGGTCAGCTATGGCCGCGATCACCGTGTCCTCCTGCCCCGTAAGGATGCCCGAGAGGTAGATGTGCCCGTCGGCCGTGGTGCTCTCCGCGAGGCGGGGGAAGAGCCGGACTATGGTACCCGCGGTCAGGTTCGCGACCACCGTGGGGACCGCAGGCAGGGCCGTCGTGGCGAGATCACCGCCCATCACCGTGATCGCCGCGGCAGCATTGGCGGCGGCGTTGTGCCGCGCGGTCGCGCAGGCAACCGGGTCATTGTCGATGGCGACGACTGGGGAGAAACCGAGGTGGTGGGCCGTGATCGCCAGGAGCCCCGACCCGCAACCGGCGTCAATCAGGCCACCCGGGTTCGTCCCCAGAATGTCCGCCCGTCGGGCAAGCCACTCCAGGCAGGCGAGGGTCGTGGGGTGGTGGCCTGTGCCGAAGGCCATCTGTGGGTCAATACGCAGAGTGATTTGCGCCAGGGGGAGGGGCGACTCCCACCAGCTCGGTGCGACCACGATGCGATCGCCTGCGGAGACCGGGAAGAACTCCTGGCGGTAGGCGGTCTCCCACTCCTCGTCCTGGTACGGGTTGGTGACCATGGTGACGGCGGTATCGAGGTCCACGTCGCGCAGGAAAGAGGCGATGCGCTCGTCGAGGCCGTCGGCGGTTGCGGCCGGGAGAGTGATCGTCAGCTCGGCCTCATCGCCGCGTATGAGGTGGCCCACTGCATCGGGACCGAGTGTCCAGAGAAACTCCTCCGTCGCCTCGGCTGCCCGCCGGTGGACGTGGATCTGGACCTTCAAGACAGCCGGATCGGGGGCAGGGAAGTCGTTCATCCGGCGCGTCCCGCCCGCAACGGCGCAGGGGATCGATAGCCGACAGCCAATCGCGGACCACTACCTCCCCGTCGCCTCGTCGAACAACTCCTTGACCTTGCGGAAGAACCCCTGGCCGCGGGGGTGGGTCTCGTCGCCGCTGAGCTTGGCGAACTCCTCCAACAGCTCGCGCTGCCGGTCGGTGAGCTTGGTCGGCGTTTCGACGATCACCCGCACCAGCTGGTCACCGACACCGTGGCCGTGGACGTTGGGCACACCCTTGCCACGTAACCGGAAAATGGCATCCGTCTGTGTCCCGGCCGGGATGGAGAGGGGCTCGTTGCCCTTCAGCGTGGGTACCTCGATGTCCGCACCAAGTGCGGCCTGTGCGATCGAGATCGGCACCTCGCAGAGGATGTCGTCGTTGGCGCGGGAGAAGATCGGGTGTTCGCGGACCACGATCACCACGTACAGATCGCCGCGCCCGCCGCCGTGGACGCCCCCTTCGCCCTCACCGCTGAGGCGTAGACGGGTGCCGGTCTCGACTCCCGCCGGGACCTTGACCGAGATCTGCCGCGTGTGGCGAACGCGGCCTGTGCCGTGGCAATCAGGACACGGGTCGGTGACGATCTGCCCCTCGCCGTTACATGCCGTGCAGCTCCGCGCCATGCTGAAGAAGCCCTGCTGGAAGCGGACTTGCCCGGAGCCACCGCAGGTGTGGCAGTCCTGCAGAGGCGCATTGCCACGGGTACGGCGGCCGCGACACTCGCTGCAGGTCTCCATGCGTGGCACGTCGACGGTGGTCTCGGTGCCCATCGCGGCTTGTTCGAAGGTGATCTCCAGGTCGAGCCGCAGGTCTGCGCCGCGCTGCGGAGCGCGTGCGCGGCGTCGGCCGCCACCACCGAAGAAATCGCCGAAGATGTCCTCGAAGATGTCGGAGAAGCCGGCGCCGGTGAAGCCACCGGTACCGAATCCGTTGGCGCCCACGCCGGCGTGACCGAACCGATCGTACTGGGCACGTTTCTGCTGGTTTGACAGGACCTCGTACGCCTCGGTGAGCTCCTTGAACTTGCGCTCTGCCTCCTTGTCACCCGGGTTCTTGTCGGGGTGGTGGCGCATGGCCCCGGTGCGATAGGCCCGTTTGATCTCCGCGGCGGTCGCGTCGCGGCTCACCCCAAGGACCTGGTAGTAGTCGACGTTGGTGGCCATTGCTTCGGGTCAGGAGTCAGGGTGTCAGCGATTACGAAGTTCAGGTCCGGCGAGCCGGCGATGATCTTGCGGGGCATTCTTCAGGGCAACAGCAGAAAGGAACGGATGCCGGCCGTACGGCGGGCATCCATTCCTCGCTCCTGACTCCT
>JASFUG010000063.1:0-11597 GCA_050050395.1 Nitrospirota bacterium | reverse complement strand
TCGTTTCCTGCCTTCCTGGCTTGCTGCCTTCCTTGGAGGATGGTGTTGTGGGGGCCCCCTCAGGCACGGAGTCGTGGGCATGACGACCAAGCTGCTCTCCACCTACTTCGGGTCTGCGGACTCGCATAAGCTCGACCACTATGTCGAGCGCGGCGGTTACGAGCAGGCGCGGCGGGTGATCACGGAGGTGGCGCCGGAGGCGGTGATCGATGAGGTGAAGGTGGCGAGACTGCGCGGATGCGGCGGCGCGGGATTTCCCACCGGCGTGAAGTGGGGCTTCATCCCCAAGGACAGCGACAAGCCGGTCTATCTCGCGGTGAATGCCGACGAGGGCGAGCCCGGAACGTTCAAGGACAAGTACATCCTCACCTACGAGCCGCACATGCTCCTGGAGGGCATGTTGATCTGCGGAAAGGCAGTCAACTGTCACAAGGCGTATATCTACGTGCGCGGCGAGTTCGACTTTCCGATCCAGCGAATGCAGGAGGCGGTGGACGAGGCGTACCGGCGCGGGTATCTCGGCGCTGACGTCATGGGCACCGGTTTCGCCTTCGATGTCGTGGTGCACCGCGGCGCCGGCGCCTACATCTGCGGCGAGGAGACCGCACTGCTCGAGTCCGTGGAGGGCAAGGCGGGCCACCCGCGGCTCAAGCCGCCCTTCCCGGCGATCGTCGGCCTGCACGGCTGCCCGACGGTGATCAACAATGTCGAGACCCTCGCCTTCGTGCCGCACATCTTCCGTCTCGGCGCGGCGGAGTTCCTGAAGCTGGGCGTCGAGACCGCGGGCGGCACCAAGCTGTACTGCATCTCCGGCCAGGTGAAGAAACCCGGCGTGTACGAGGCGCCGCTGTCCGTGACCCTGCGCGAGCTGATCTACGACTACGCGGGCGGCATGTCCGGGGATGCGCCGCTCAAGGCGGTGGTGCCCGGTGGCCTGTCGGCGAAGATCCTGCGTGCGGACGAGATCGACGTGGAGGCGAGCTTCGACGGCCTCAAGGTGGTGGACACCATGCTCGGCTCCGCCGGCCTGATCGTCATGGACGAGACGGTGTGCATGGTCGATGCCCTGGAACGGGTGATCGGTTTCTACGCCCACGAGTCGTGTGGACAGTGCTCGCCGTGCCGCGAGGGTACCGGTTGGTTGCACCGCATCGTGCGGCGCATCCTCGACGGCGGTGGCCGGCCGGAGGACCCGGACAACCTGTTCACCATCGCCTCCAAGATCGAGGGCACGACCATCTGCCCCCTGGGAGACGCCGCCGCCTGGCCGGTGCAGACCTGGGTCACCAAGTTCCGCGACGAGTTCGAGTACTTCGCCAAGAACGGCCGCTCCATGGTGACCGGCCAGCCCGTCGCCGCGTAGCCGTCACGACTCGCCGAGACGCCCCCATGCCTAAGCTGACCATAGACGGACACGAGGTCGAGGTTCCCAAGGGGACCACGATCATCGAGGCGGCGCGTCGCCTCGGCATCGACGTCCCACACTACTGCTACCACCCCGGTCTCTCGATCGCGGGCAACTGCCGCATGTGCCTGGTCGAGGTGGAGAAGGTGCCGAAGATGCTGATCGCCTGCCACACCCAGGCGGCGGACGGCATGGTCGTGCATACCCAGAGCGAAAAGTGCCGCGAGTACCGCGCTGCGGTCCTGGAGTTCATCCTGGTCAACCACCCGCTGGACTGCCCGGTGTGTGATCAGGCCGGTGAATGCAAGCTCCAGGACTACTACATGGAGCACGGTGCCGACGGCTCGCGGGTCGACGAGAACAAGGTGAAGAAGCACGCCAAGGCGACCCAGATCGGCCCCAGCGTGATGCTCGACTCGGAGCGCTGCATCCTGTGCTCGCGCTGCGTGCGCTTCACGGACGAGATCAGCCATAGCCATGAGCTCGGCATCGTCGAGCGTTCCGACCACTCGGAGCTCATTCTCGCCGAGGGGGCGTGGCTCGATAACCCGTATGCCGGCAACGTGGTGGACATCTGCCCGGTAGGGGCGCTGACGGATCGCGACTTTCGTTTCAAGTGCCGCGTCTGGTACCTCACGGCGGTGGACTCCGTGTGCACCGGCTGTGCCCAGGGGTGCAACATCGAGATCCACGTCAACCGCGACCGGCCGCACAAGGCGGAGGGCGCGCGGGTGATGCGCTACAAGCCACGGGAGAACCTGCACGTCAATCGCTGGTGGATCTGCGACGCCGGGCGTTACTCCTACAAGGCGATCGATGACGACCGTGCGGAGCATCCGATGGTGGATGCCCGCAACGTCGCCCTGGAGCGGGCGCTCGAGGCAACCGTCGAGGCCGTCCAGGAGGCCGGGGATGCGGTGGGGCTGCTGGTCGCCACCACCGCGACCAACGAGGACATGTTCCTCGCCCACAGCCTGTTCGCGGACCGGCTCGGCGCCAAGGTGGCATTCATCACGCCGCCCCAGGGGGAGGCCGACGACTTCCTGATTCGCGCCGACAAGAGCCCCAACCGCCGTGGTGCAGAGGAGATCATCGGTACGGAGACAGGGGATCCGGTGGGCTGGGTGAAGGAGAACGGCATCAAGGCCCTGGTCGTGATCGGTGACGCCGACCTTACCGGGATGAAGGCGAGCGTCTCGCACCTGACCGTGATCGCGACCCATCACGGCAAGGCGACCGACCAGGCCCACGTGGTGTTGCCGGGGACGGTCCACGCCGAGGTCGAGGGGACGTTCACCAATCATCAGGGGCGGGTACAGCGCATTCACGTAGCGGTGCCGCCGATCGCGAATGCGGTCGAGACATGGCGGTTGCTCATGGATCTCGGTGAGCGCCTCGGGCACACGTTCGACTACGAGTTCGAGGACGACATATTCGCGGCCCTGGCGGCGAGGGTCCCGGCGTTTGCCGGTCTCACGCACGAGAACCTGGGCGGCAGCGGTACCCTCCTCGGCACCGGTAGCCAGCAACCGGCGGAGGTGGTGTGATGTGGATTGATCTCGCCATCAAGGTCGCCTTGGCCATGGTCATGATGTTGATCGTGATCAACATCGGTGGCATCCACTCCTGGGTGGAGCGCAAGCAGAGCGCCGTCATCCAGGACCGGTGGGGGGCCAACCGCGCCGGCTTCACCATCGAGTGGGCGCCCATGCGCTGGCTCAACCCGATCCTCCGGCCGATCATCTACCTGGGGCTGTTTCAGCCGATCGCCGACCTCATCAAGCTGGCGGTGAAGGAGAACTGGTCGCCACCGGGCGGCATGCGTTGGCTGCACGCGGTGGCGCCCTTCATGTACGTCGTGTTCGCGATGGTCGGCTTCGCCGCCATCCCGTTCGGCGATGTGCTGCACGTCTTCGGGCGCGACATCGTCCTGCAGGTCGCCAGCCTCAACGTCGGCATTCTCTACATCTTCGCCATGGCCGGCCTCGGGGTATACGGGATCGTCCTGGCGGGCGTGTCGTCCAACAACAACTATTCGTTTCTCGGCGGGGTACGCGCGTCCTCGCAGATGATCTCCTACGAGGTGACCCTCGGCGCCACCATCATCGGCATCGTGATGATCTACGGCACCCTGGACCTGCAGGAGATCGTGCGTGGTCAGGGCGCCATGCTGTGGGGCTGGCTGCCCAAGTGGGGAGTCTTCGTCCAGCCGGTCGGTTTCATCCTGTTCATGACCGCCGCGATCGCCGAGACCAAGCGGGTGCCGTTCGACCTGCCGGAAGGGGAGAGCGAGATCATCGGCTACTTCGTCGAGTACTCCGGCACCAAGTTCGGCATGTTCCTGCTCGCCGACTTCATCGAGACGGTGATGGTCGCCGCTCTGTGCACGACCCTGTTCTTCGGCGGCTGGCAGGTGCCGTACCTGGAGGCGTCCGGGTGGGTCTTCCCGTGGGGGAGCCAGGTGGCAGTGGGTCACGGCTGGGTGGTGACCATGCAGTTCCTCAGCTTCCTTATCAAGGTGATCGCGTTCTGCTGGCTGCTGATGACGATCCGCTGGACCCTGCCACGGTTCCGTTACGACCAGCTCATGGACCTGGGCTGGAAGCGCATGCTGCCGGTCTCCCTCGCCAACATCGCCGTGACCGGCCTGGTAGTCCTGTTGGTCGAGGCGGTGTAGGACCGTTACTTCCCATCACGGATGGCATAGCAAGCACTGGACATAATCGGAGGGCTGCCGGACAAGGGACTAGGGGCTAGGGATCAGGGAGTAGGGGTGGTTGGCCGCGTCGCGGCCACCAGCCTCCGGCCCGGTCCTTGCGTTCCCCAAACGAAAACATCTGGCCGCGCAGCGGCCATCCTCCCCTGACCCCTAGCCCCTAGTCCCTAACCCCTGCGAGCGCAGCGAGCCAATGGAACACGCCACGACTAATACCCGCCAACGCGCCGACCAGGCGGTCCTCAAGCGGGGCGAGCTCGACTTCTGGGAGCGGATCTATGTGGTGGAGGCGGTGCGCGGCGTGGCGATCACCTCCAAGCACTTCTTCCGTAACATGTGGTACCACACCCTGCACCTGTTCGGCCTCGGCAAGGATAAGGTGGCCGCGGTCACCTATCAGTACCCGGAGGAGTGTCGTCCCCTGATGCCGCGGCTGCGTACCCGCCACCGGCTGACGCGCCGGGAAGACGGCACGCCCCGCTGCGTCGGTTGCATGATGTGCGAGACCATCTGCCCCGCACGCTGTATCTTCATCGTTGCGGAGGAGCATCCCGACCCGAACATCGAGAAACGGCCCAAGAGCTTCGACATCGACCTCGGCATGTGCGTCTACTGCGGCTTCTGCGTCGAGGTGTGTCCCGAAGACGCGATCCGTATGGATACCCAGATCCTCGACGTGTGTGCGTACAGTCGTGATGGTTTGAAGCTCGACATGGCGCAGCTCCTGGCTGCGGAACCGGGAGCGCAGCTCGGCACGGGAGTGGGGAAGTGATCGAGAAAGTCTTCTTTTTGTACTGCGCGTTCGCCAGTGTGGTTTCGGCGGGAATGATGATCTCGCGCGATAACCTGCTGCACGGCGTTCTGTGGATGCTCACCTTCTTTGTCCACGTTGCAGGGATCTTCCTGCTGCTCAACGCCGAGTTCATCGCCGCGCTGCAGATCATGGTGTACGCGGGGGCGATCCTGGTCCTCTACCTCTTCCTGATTATGCTGCTCGACATCCGTGGGCTCGCCGCGCAGCGCCAGCGTCACGCATCGGCCCCCGTGGCAGGACTGCTCGCCGGGGTGATGGGTGCGTTGATGCTCCTGGTCCTGACCCGCGCCGACTTCGATGGCACTCACGGTACAGCGACGGCGGCGGCGATCGCCCAAACCGGCAACGTCCAGTCGGTCGCCAAGGGGCTGTTCACCACCTACCTGCTGCCGTTCGAGGTCGCCTCCCTGATCCTGCTGGTGGCGATGGTCGGTGCGGTGTTACTCGCCAAGAAGAGGCTGTGATGGAAGCGGCGATTCCCATCCACTGGAGCATCGCCCTGTCGGCGGTGATCTTCACCATTGGTGCGGTCGGGGTGCTCACGCGACGCAACATGATCCAGGTCTTCATGGCCCTGGAGCTGATGCTCAACGCGGTGAACATCAACCTGGTCGCCTTCAGCGAGCGTCTCGAGTCCCTCACCGGGCAGATCTTCGTGCTGTTCGTGATCACCGTGGCGGCGGCCGAGGCGGCCATGGCCCTGGCGATCATCGTGGCCTTCTACCGGAACAAGCAGACCCTCAACGTCGACGAGTTCAACTTGCTGAAGTGGTGAAAGAGCGGTCAGCCGTCAGCGATCCGCTTTCAGCTTTCAGCTTGGGAGGATGACAACCATTACGTCATGGGCCGCGTTTGCCTGCGTACGCCTCACCGGAAGAAAGGTCAGCGAAGCTGTCCAGACAAGCTGATAGCTGATCGCTGACAGCTGAAAGCCGAATCTTGCCAATGAACTCCATCGTCTGGATCCCCGCCCTGCCGCTGCTGGCCTTCGTGATCAACGGCCTGTTCGGCGCCTTTTACCCGAAACGCTGGGCCGGCTGGCTCGCGGTATCTGCAGTGCTGGCGTCATTCGTCCTCGCCCTGCAGACCCTGGCCGGGGTTCTCGGCCACCAGGGACCCGAGCCGTACTTCTACGGCACGGTCTACCAGTGGATCTCCTCCGGTGGTTTCCAGGTGACGGTCGGGTTCAACGTCGACCCCCTCACCGCGATGATGCTGTGCGTGGTGACCGGCGTCGGCTCGGCGATCCATGTCTACTCCACCGGCTACATGGCGGCGGACCCGGGCTACCGGCGGTACTTCTGTTACCTTTCGCTGTTCACCTTCTCCATGTTGTTGCTGGTGCTGGCCAACAACTTCCTGCTGCTCTACGTGGGGTGGGAGCTGGTGGGCGTCTGCTCCTACTACCTGATCGGCTTCTGGTTCGAGAAGAAGTCGGCGGCCGACGCCGGCAAGAAGGCGTTCGTGGTCAACCGGGTGGGCGACTTCGGCTTCGGCCTCGGGGTGTTCCTGATCTGGGTAACCTTCGGCAGCCTCGACTACCACGAGGTGTTCAGCCGCGCCCACGAGTTCACCGGACAGACCGTGCACCTGTTCGGGGGTGATGTCCCGACCCTCACCTTGATCTGTCTGTTGCTGTTCGTCGGCGCCATGGGCAAGTCGGCCCAGTTCCCCCTCCACGTCTGGCTGCCGGACGCGATGGAGGGCCCGACGCCGGTGTCCGCGTTGATCCACGCCGCCACCATGGTGACTGCCGGCGTCTACATGGTGGCGCGGTGCGCGGCGCTGTTCGACCTCGCCCCCTTTGCGATGGAGACCGTGGCGATCATCGGCGGCTTCACCGCGATCTTCGCCGCCTCCATCGGCCTGGTACAGAACGACATCAAGCGGGTCCTCGCCTACTCCACGGTGAGCCAGCTCGGCTACATGTTCCTCGCCGCCGGGATGGGGGCGTACGGCGCCGCTGCCTTCCATTTGATGACCCACGCCTTCTTCAAGGGGCTGCTCTTCCTGTGCTCCGGCTCGGTGATCCACGTCATGGAGCACGGCTTCCACGGCGCCGGTATCCACCGCGACCCGCAGGACATGCGCAACATGGGGGGCCTGAAGGACCACATCCCGTGGACCTACCGCACGTTCGTGGTCGGTGCGGTGGCGATCGCCGGCGTGCCACCCCTGGCCGGCTTCGTGAGCAAGGACCTCATCCTGGAGAAGACCTTCACCCACGGTGGCGTCCTCGGCTACACCCTGTGGGCGGTCGGGGCGATCGCGGCCTTCATGACGGCGTTCTACATGTTCCGCCTGATCTTCATGACCTTCCACGGTCAGCCGCGCTTCGAGCCGGAGGTGGCCAAGCACCTCCACGAGTCACCACCGTCGATGGTGGTACCGCTGCAGGTCCTGGCGATCTTCTCCATCGCCGGCGGGCTGGTGGGCTGGCCCGCCCTCCTCGGCGGCGCCAAGTTGTTCGGCTTCGGCGACGGGCTCATCCACTTCCTGCAGCCCGCCTTCGGCCACGGCGCCGAGCACGCCGAGCACCTGAGCCACGCCCTGGAGCTCGGTCTGATGGGGCTGTCGGTGGCGATCGGCCTCGCCGGCATCGCCCTCGCGTACGCGTTCTACATCGGCGACCCGCAGCGGCCGGTACGACTGGGACGTGATTTCCCGGCCCTGCACGGCGTGCTGCTCAACAAGTGGTTCATGGACGAGCTGTACGACGTGATCTTCGTCAACCCGGTCAAGAACGGCGCCCGCGGCCTGTACCGGGTGTTCGACGTGCCGATCATCGATGGGCTGGTGAACGGGGTCGGCAGCCTGGTGCGTGCCACCGGTCGCGGCCTGCGCCCGGCGCAGACCGGCGGAGTCCAGAATTACGCGGCGGTGATGGTCGCCGGTCTGCTGGTCCTGGCGGTCGTCGCCCTGGCGCCGTGGCTGTAAGCGGGAACCACCAAGACACCAAGGCTCACAAAGGGTCTGTTAACCACAGATGAACACTGTAGGACACAGATTGGATTTCTCCAGGACACGCCACAACGGCTGTCTTATACGACAGCGCGTTGATGCTGATCCGGACCTATCTGGGGTTTTTCTTGGTGTTTCTTGGAGTCCTTGGCGCCTTGGTGGTTAGACATCGAAGCCTCTTCCGTACGGAATCTGGAACTTCCACATGCACTACCCGATCCTGACCCTCGTGACCTTCCTGCCCCTGGTGGGGGCGGCGATCCTCCTGTTCGGCGTGGGCCGGGACCAGGGCGCCCTGGCGCGGGGCGTGGCCTTCGGCACCTCGGCGATCACCTTCGCCGTCTCCCTGCCCCTGGTGTCCGCCTTCGACCGTACCACCCACGCCATGCAGTTCGTGGAGCGGGTGCCGTGGATCCCGAGCTTCGGCGTCTTCTACCACGTGGGGATCGACGGCATCTCCCTGCTCCTGGTATTGCTCACCACCCTGCTGTCGATGATCGCCATCCTCGGTGCCTTCACCGCGGTCGAGGAGCGGGTGAAGGAGTTCATGATCGCCATGCTGGTGCTGGAGACCGGCATGATCGGCGTGTTCGTCGCGTTGGACTTCTTCCTGTTCTATCTCTACTGGGAGGTGATGCTGATCCCCATGTACCTGCTGATCGGGGTGTGGGGTGGGGAAGAGCGACTGTACGCGGCGGTAAAGTTCTTCCTCTACACCCTGTTCGGCTCGGTCCTGATGCTGGTCGCGATCCTCGCCCTGTACTTCCAGGCGGGCGGCACCTTCGACATCCAGTCCATCGCCGCGCAGGCGCGTACCTTCTCGCCCACCTTCCAGGCGTGGGTCTTCGTCGCCTTCTTCCTCGGCTTCGCCATCAAGGTGCCGATGTTCCCATTCCACACCTGGCTGCCGGACGCCCACGTCCAGGCTCCCACCGCGGGCTCGGTGATCCTCGCGGGCGTGCTCCTGAAGATGGGCACCTACGGCTTCCTGCGCTTCGCCATCCCCATGTGTCCCGACGTCCTCGCCACGTTCGTGCCGTGGATCATGGGCCTCTCCGGCGTGGCGATCATCTACGGGGCGCTGATGGCCCTGGCGCAGGATGACATGAAGAAGCTGGTCGCCTACTCCTCCGTCTCGCACATGGGCTACATCACCCTCGGCATGTTCGCCCTCAACGTCCAGGGGATGGAAGGCGGCATCCTGCAGATGATCAACCACGGCATCTCCACCGGCGCCCTGTTCCTCCTGGTGGGGATCATCTACGAGCGGCGCCACACCAAGCTGATCGCGGAGTTCGGCGGGCTCACCAAGGTGATGCCGCTGTTCGCGGTGTTCTTCTCCATCTTCACCATGTCCTCCATCGGCCTGCCGGGGCTGAACGGTTTCGTCGGGGAGTTCCTCACCCTGGTCGGGGTGTTCAACAGCCCGTACCGCCTGTTCGCCGTGGTCGGCGCCTTCGGCATCATCCTCGGTGCCGGCTACATGCTGTGGATGTTCCAGCGAGTGATGTTCAACAAGCTGGACAACCCGGCCAACGAAGGGCTGAAGGACGTCAACTTCCGCGAGTTCGCGGTGCTCACCCCCCTGGTCGTCCTGGCCTTCTGGATCGGTCTCTACCCGGACCCGTTCCTCGCGATCCTCCACCCGTCGGTTGACCACCTCCTCGCCCAGGCCAGCCCCGTCCACGTGGCGCAACTGGAGCTCTTGCCGTGATGCCGGACATCGCCTACGCCGCCCTGTTACCCGAGATCTGCCTGTCGGTCCTGGCGATCGCCCTGCTGCTGCTCAACTTCTCCGTGCCGGAGGGCAACAAGGGGAGCATCGCCGGCCTGGCAGTCGCTGCCCTGGTGGTGACCGCGGCGTGCATGGTGCCGCTCTGGGGTCACCCGGTGATCACCTTCGCCGGCACCTACGCGGTGGATAACTTCTCGCTGTTCTTCAAGGCGGTCTTCCTGCTGGCGGCGGGTTTGGCGATCCTCCACTCCGGCGCCTACCTGCGCCAGGAGGGGATCGAGCACGGCGAATACTACTCCCTGCTGCTGTTCGCCGCGGTGGGCATGATGGTGATGGCCTCGGGTCGCGATCTGATGGTGATCTACGTCGGCCTGGAGCTGATGTCCGTCACCTTCTACTGCCTGGTGGGGCTGATCCGCACCCGTATCAGCTCCAACGAGGCGTCGCTGAAGTACTTCCTGCTCGGGGCATTCTCCTCGGCGTTTCTGCTCTACGGCTTCTCGCTCCTCTACGGCCTGACCGGTACCACCAGCATCCCCGGCATCCATACCTTCCTCGCGGCCCACCCCGAGGCGGTGGGGGCACCGCTGATCCTCGCCATGGTGATGGTGCTGATCGGCCTCGGCTTCAAGATCGCCCTGGCGCCGCTGCACTTCTGGTGCCCCGACGTCTACCAGGGGGCGCCGACGCCGGTGACCGGCTTCCTGTCCGTGGGCTCCAAGGCCGCGGCCTTCGCCGCCCTGCTGCGTATCTTCAGCAGCGGTCTCGCCACCCAGGGGGAGCTGTGGGTCGAGCTGCTCACCGGCCTGGCGGTGCTGACCATGATCGTGGGTAACGTCCTCGCCATCCAGCAGAGCGACATCAAGCGCATGCTGGCCTACTCGTCCATCGCCCACGCGGGATACGCGATGGTCGGGGTGGTGGTGGGCGGCGTGGTCGGCACCTCGGCGGTGCTGTTCTACATGCTGGCCTACGCCTTCATGAACCTCGGCGCCTTCGGGGTCATCACCGCCCTGAACCGCACCGAGGGCGAGGCCTCGGCCATCGACAACTTCCGTGGCCTGGCCAAGATCCGCCCGGGTCTCGCGTTCATCATGTTCGTGCTGCTGTTCTCCCTGGCCGGGATCCCGCCCACCGCCGGCTTCTTCGGCAAGTTCTACATCTTCATGGGCGCGGTGCGCGCCGGTCTGATCTGGCTGGCGGTGGTGGGCATGCTCAATTCCGCGATCTCCGCCTATTACTACCTGCGGGTGATCATGGTCATGTACATGAGCGAGCCGGAGGGTGAGGCGCAGGTCCTGATCTCCCGTCCCATGGCCTGGGGCCTCGCCGCCTCGGTGATCGGTGTCTTCGCCCTCGGGGTGTTGCCGGACACCTTCCTGGCCCTTGCCAAGAGCTCGGTCGCCGGCTTCTGACCGGCCAGCGCCGGTGGACGACCGCGCAACCGACTGGTTCGAGGCGCTCGCCGACGACCCGGACTTCCGTGCCCTCTCGCCCGTGGAGCGCGAGCGCCTGGTCGCCGTCCTCGAGCGGATGCTGGAGATGGGGATCGGCGCCGTCTATGCGGACGAGGCGCCCGATGTCCCGGATGCCGAATGGGACTGTGGCGCCTACCTGCACAACTGCCGCGCGCGCTGCTGCACCTTGACCTTCGCCCTCACCAAGGAGGAGGCGCAGCGCGGCACCTTTTGCCACGACCCGGCGCACCCCTTCTTCATCGCTCACGAGGCCGACGGCTACTGCCCGCACCTCGATCGCGCCACCCTGCAATGCCAGGTCTGGGAGCAGCGCCCCCTGCGCTGCCGCCGCTACGACTGCCAGGGCGACACGAACATCTGGCCCGACGGCATTCCGATCCGTCACGAGCCGGACGGCTTGTAGACCGTATGGAGCGGGACGCTCCATACGGTCTGATGGAGGGCGAGGAGCCCTCCATCCACGGGGGGTGAAGCCGCCCGGACATGTG
>JASFUG010000062.1:0-11662 GCA_050050395.1 Nitrospirota bacterium | reverse complement strand
TTCCCGACGGTGACCGCCTCGGTGGAGCCCCCTTCAACTTCGCCTGGCACCTGCACGGGCTGGGCCTGAACCCGACCTTCGTCTCCCGGGTCGGCGACGACACGCGTGGCGAAGAGATCCGTGCCGTGATGGCCAGGCACGGCATGACCCTGGAGGGGCTGCAAACCGATCCGACCCATCCCACCGGCACCGTGCGGGTGACCCTCGACGGCCGCGGCGGCCACCGCTTCGAGATCCTGCGCGACCAGGCGTACGACCACCTGGACCCGGGCGCGGTGGCGTCGGTGGCCGGCGCGGCACCGGCCGATCTCTTGTACTTCGGCACCCTCGCGACCCGCAGCCCGGCGAGTCGGGAGGCGATCCTCACCGCCGCTGCGGACGCGCCGGCGATCCGCTTTCTCGACGTCAACCTGCGCCCCGAGTGCTGGCGTGAGGCGACCCTCACCGACTGCCTCACCGCCGCCACCGTCGCGAAGCTCAACGACGACGAGCTGGAGGTGCTGCGTGGCCTGTACGGCCTGCCCACCGGCGAAGGCGACGCGGCTCAGGCACTCCGTGAGCGATTCGACCTGGCGGCATTGATCGTGACACGCGGCGCCGAAGGCGCCGCATGGATCGACGACACCGGTACCGCCGAGACGGAAACGCCGATGGTGGAGGTGGTGGACACGGTCGGCGCCGGGGACGGATTCGCCGCGGTGGCCGCCGTCGGCCTGTTGCATGGCTGGCCCCCGGCCACGACGCTTGGCCGCGCGGTCACCTTTGCCGCACGGATCTGCGGCCAGCGCGGCGCCTGCCCCGAGGACCCCGCCTTCTACGCCGATCCTCGGCACGACTGGGGTCTGGAGGAGACATGGTAAGTCGGGAGACCGACCTCTACCTCGTCCTCCTTTCGGTCCACGGCCTGATCCGTGGAGAGAACCTGGAGCTCGGCAGGGACGCCGACACCGGAGGCCAGGTCACCTACGTCCTGGAGCTGACGCGCGCCCTGGCACGCCATCCGCGGGTGCGGCAGGTGGACCTGGTCACCCGCCAGATCTTCGACGACAAGGTCGGGCCCGACTACGCCCGGCACACAGAAGACCTGGGCGTGCCCGGTGCGCGCCTGGTACGGCTGCCCTTCGGGCCGCGGCGATACCTGCGCAAGGAGCTGCTATGGCCGCATCTCGACGAGCTGGTCGACCGGTTGGTGCGGTTCTTCCGCCGTGAACGCCACATGCCGCACATCGTTCACAGCCACTACGCCGACGCTGGCTACGTGGCACGCGAAGTCTCGCGCTTCCTCGGCATTCCCCAGGTCCATACCGGTCACTCCCTGGGCCGCGCCAAGCTCCAGCGACTGATCGACGCGGGCCAGAGCTTCGAACGCATCGAGCGGCAGTACCGGATGAGCCACCGCATCAACGCCGAGGAGCGCGTCCTGGAGCACGCGGCGTTCATGGTCTGTTCCACCCAGCAGGAGGCCGACACCCAGTGGGGTGCCTACCAGAACGCCTACAATACCCGCCTGACGGTGAACCCGCCCGGCATCGATCTGCACCGCTTCTCGCCACCGCGCCGGGGCCAGGGGACGCCGCCGATCAAGGCCCAGATCGACCGCTTTCTGCGTCACCCGAACCGCCCCGTCATCCTCGCGATCGCCCGGGCCGATCCGCGCAAGAACCTGCGCCGCCTCGTCGAGGCGTTCGGCAACTCCCACACCCTCCGGGAACGCACCAACCTGGTGATCGTGGCGGGCAACCGAGACGACATCGCCACCCTCGACGAGACCGCGAAGGACGAGCTCACCGAGCTGCTGGTGGAGATCGACCGTTACGACCTGCACGGCGAGGTCGCCCTGCCCAAGCACCACGCCCCCGATGATGTGCCGGACCTCTACCGGCTGGCCGCCCGCAGCCACGGGGTGTTCGTCAATCCGGCCCTCACCGAGCCGTTCGGCCTCACCCTGCTGGAGGCCGCGGCCAGCGGCCTACCCATCGTCGCCACCAACGACGGCGGCCCACGGGACATCATCGCCAACTGCCGCAACGGCGTGCTGATCAACGCCCTGGACGCCGGCGACATCGCGGCCAAGATCACCAGTGTGTTGTGGGATCGGCGCCAATGGCGCCGCTACGCCAACGCCGGGATCGCCGGGGTGCGGCGACACTACACCTGGGACGCCCACGTCCAGCGCCATGTCAAGGAGGTCGACATGGCCATCGCGCGCCTGCGCCCGAGGGGGCTGCCACGCCACCGTTCGGAATCGGCCCGGCGACGGCTGATGCAGCTCGACCGCCTGCTGGTGTGTGACATCGACAATACCCTGGTGGGCGACAGCGAGGCATTACAGGAGCTGCTCGAGGTAATGAAGCAGGAGCACCACCACCTCGGGTTCGCCGTCGCCACGGGGCGTTCCTACGAGCTGACCCTGGAGGTCCTGGCCGCGGAACATATTCCCCGCCCCGACATCCTGGTCACCTCGGTGGGCACCGAGATCCACGAGGGGCCCCATCTCGACCCCGCGGTCGGCTGGGCCGCCCACCTGCGCTACGGCTGGAACCGGGAGGGCATCGTTCGCGCCCTGCGGGACGTCCCGGGCCTCACCCTCCAAGGTGACGAGGGACAACGGCCGTTCAAGGTGAGCTACTACACCGACGGCAGCGCCGTCGCCGGCGACACCGAGGGCGATCCCGCTTACGTGGGTGGCCAGCTCATCGAGCAGGAGGTGAGTCGCCGGCTACGCGCCGCGGGATTGCGCTTCAACGCGATCTTCTCCCACGGCCAGTATCTGGACGTCTTGCCGGTGCGCGCCAGCAAGGGTAAGGCGATTCGTTACCTGGCCGACAAGTGGGAGCTGCCCATCGAGCGAGTGCTGGTGGCCGGCGACTCGGGGAACGACGAAGAGATGCTGCGTGGTCAGACCCTGGCGGTGGTGGTCGGGAACTACAGCAAGGAGCTGGAGCCGCTACGCGGCCAACCACGCATCTATTTTGCCGACGCGCCGTTCGCCGCCGGCATCCTGGAAGGAATCGCCCATTACCACTTCCTCAACGACGACCCGACGACGGAGGGCACGACAGGAGATCGCTCGTGACGATACCCCTCGACGCCGCCCTGGGCACTCACCGCGACTCCCTCTACCTCCTGTTTCGCCGCCTGTTCGCCCCGGAGCGCCCCTTCCTGCTGCGCAGCGAGGTGCAGGACGCAGTCGCCACCCATGTGGCGGAGCGTCCCGAGGACGCCGTCTGGCTCAACACCGGGCCGCTAGGTAACTGGCTCCGGCGCGTGCAGGAGGCCGTGGTTCAGCCCCCATGGGTGTGTTTCGCGGTGCGTACCCGCATTGCTCGCTGGCAGCACGTGTGGGTGCACACCGACGACATGCGCGCGGAGAGCGTGACCGTACAGGACTACCTGCGCATGAAGGAGGAGGTAATCCTCGGACCTCAGCCGTACGGCCGTGAGCCCCTCGAGGTCGATACCGAGCCGTTCAACCGCGGTTTCCCGCGTCTACGCGAGCCGCGCTCGATCGGTCGCGGCGTGGAGTTCCTCAACCGCCACCTGGCAAGTGGCATGTTTCAGAACCGCCAAGAGGCCGGCAACCTGCTGCTGCGGTTCATGAGCCTCCATCGGGTCGACGGCCGCGACCTGATCCTCAACCGGCGCATTACCGACCTGGCCACCCTCGATGACCGGCTCTCGGCCGCCCTCGAGCTGGTCGCCGGCAAGGCTCCCGACACTCCGTGGGCCGACCTTGCCCTGCCGCTCCAGGAGCTTGGGTTCGAGCCCGGCTGGGGCGGCTGGGCCGGCCGGGTCCAGGAAACCCTGGAACTCCTGCGCGAGCTGCTGGAGGCCCCGGATGCGGCAACCCTGGAGCGCTTCCTGTCGCGCATACCGATGATCTTCCGCATCGCGATCGTCTCTCCCCACGGCTGGTTCGGCCAGGATGGTGTCCTCGGTCGACCCGACACCGGGGGCCAGGTGGTCTATATCCTCGACCAGGTACGGGCCCTGGAGGCGCATATGCGCCAGTGGTTCGAGGAGCAGGGGGTCACCGACGTGAAACCGCACATCGTGATCCTCACCCGGCGCATCCCGGAGTCCGACGGCACGACGTGTCACCTGCGCCTGGAGCAGGTACGAGGTTGTGAGAACACCTTCATCCTGCGGGTGCCGTTCCGCACGGAAACCGGCGAAGAGATCCCACACTGGATCTCCCGCTTCGAGGTCTGGCCACACCTGGAGGGCTTCGCCCTCGAGGCGGAACGCGAGCTACTCGCCGAGCTCGGTAGCCGTCCCGACCTGGTGATCGGGAACTACTCCGACGGCAACCTCGTCGCGACGATCCTCGCGCACCGCCTCAACGTCACCCAGTGCACCGTCGCCCATGCATTGGAGAAATCGAAGTACATCCTGTCCGATCTCTACTGGCAGGAGAACGAGGAGAGCTACCACTTTTCCGCACAGTTCACCGCCGACCTGATCGCGATGAATACGGCGGACTTCATCATCGCGTCGACCTACCAGGAGATCGCTGGCACGGAGGAGACCGTCGGTCAATACGAGGGGTACGCAAATTTCACCTTGCCACGCCTGTACCGGGTCGTGAACGGCATCTCGTTGTTCGATCCCAAGTTCAACATCGTGTCACCGGGTGCCGCGGCCGACACCTTCTTCCCGTTCTGGCACCGGGAACGCCGCCTGGAAGCGGTCGGCGACGAGCTGCTGGCGATGGTCTTCGACGACGGGACACCCATCCCGTACCGCGGCCACCTCGCCCACCCCGAACGGCCACTCCTGTTCGCCATGGCGCGCCTCGATCGGATCAAGAACCTCACCGGCCTGGTGGAGGCGTATGCTCAGAACCCGCGCCTGCGGGAGCTGAGCAACCTGCTGGTGTCGGGCGGCCACTGTGATCCGGCGGCCTGTAAGGATCAGGAGGAAGCGGCCGAGGCACAACGCATGCACGATCTGATGGATCGCTACGACCTCGACGGAAGCGTTCGCTGGCTCGGGACCCACCTGGACAAGCACCAGGCCGCAGAGTTCTACCGCTTGATCGGCGACCGGCGGGGGGCCTTTGTTCAACCGGCCCTGTTCGAGGCGTTCGGTTTGACGGTCATCGAGGCGATGGTCTCGGGCGTGCCGACCTTCGCCACGCGTTTCGGGGGCCCTCTGGAGATCGTCGAGGACGGACGATCGGGGTTTCACATCGAGCCCAACCATCCGCAGGCAATGAGCGAGAAGATCGCCGACTTCATGGAGCAATGCGCCGCCGATCCAGGGCGCTGGGACGAGATCTCCGCGGCGGGCGTTTCCCGCGTCCTCGATCGATATACCTGGGACCTCTACGCCCAACGCCTCCTCACCCTGTCCAAGATCTACGGCTTCTGGCGCTTCGTTTCCGACCTGGAACGACGGGAAAACCGCCGCTACCTGGAGATGTTCTACCACCTCCAATATCGGCCCCTTGCGGCACAGGTGGAATAGGCGTCAACGGTCAGCGGTCGGCTTGACTGCGAGGAAGGGGTCCTTTTGCGTTTCCTGGTTTCTACGGGCAACATTCGACCCGGGTCGTACCGCGCGGACCTGCCGCCCGCTGAAAGCGGATAGCTGACCGCTGACCAGTCGATGTAGCATTCGGCCGCCCGGCGGCAACCCGCCCCTCTCCCGCCACGTCGGAAACAACGATGATCAACCACCAGTTTGAAGTCGTCGACATCCAGGGTAGAGTCGGCCTCGTGACCATTCGCGGCGGCGATCTCAACCACCTGGAGGCGAAATTTCCAGACTTCCTGCGACACGCCGCCGAGGCCGACCTCGGCGCATCGCGAGCGAGCTGGCTGCGCATCGGCAAGGGCTCCACCGATGGCCTTGCCTGGCTGCGGGACTTCTTGCAGCGACAGCTCGATACCGGCGTCCTCCGTTCCCACCAGGAGGTCACTGGCGGGCAGGTGCTGGTTCACTCCCATCCACGCCAGCCGTGGGACCGCGATCCGACTCAGTCCCGCCCCATCTGATCCACTTCCCCACGCCCGACACGCCACGACCTTGACCGAGGGCAACACGCCATGGACCCGCTGACGGCCATGGAGCGGCTGCACGCGCGCCGCCCGGAGCTACGGCTCGAGCACCCGATCGCCGAGCGGCGCCTGGCCGCGGGGGATCTGGCGGGCGCACGCGCCATGTGCCAGGAGGGGCTCGCAACCAAGCCCGGGTACTACCAGCTCTATCTCACCCTGGGAAAGGTGGCCGAGTTGGAGGGGCGTCTGAGCGACGCGGTGGATGCGTTCGAGCACGCTCTCGGGCGCTCGCCGGACAACCGGCTCGCCGCATTCCGGCTGGCTACCCTGTTCGCGAGGACGGGTCGCAGCGCCGACATCCCCCCGCTCCTGCGCCGTTTTCCGGACCTCGGGGACGATCTGGTCCAGCGCGGCGACGAGTCACCCGCCGTCGGCGCCGTGCCACCGCCCCAACGACCTCCGGCGGACGGCGAGATCCTGCCCTCCGCGTTCGTGAACCCCACCGTCGCGGAGCTGTACTGGAGCCAGGGCCATCCGGAGAAAGCGGAAGCAATCTACGAGGAGCTGCGCCGCCTGCGCCCCCATGACGCGGCAATCGCTGCGCGCCTGGCTGCGATCCGCAGTGGCGCCACGCCACCGCAAGTGGAGGCCCGATGATCCGCATCCGGTGTCTACACGGGCCCAATCTCAATCTCCTCGGCAGCCGTGAGCCGACCCACTACGGTAGTCTCTCCCTCGCAGAGATCGACCGCGAGCTGGTCAAGCGCGGCGAGGCCCTCGGGGCGGAGGTGCAGTGCACGCAACACAACGGCGAGGGGGAGCTGGTTACCGCAGTTCAGGGGGCGGCCGGTGCCGACGGCCTGCTGATCAACGCAGGCGCCTACACCCACACCAGCGTCGCGCTGCGCGACGCCTTTCTCGCGATCCGGCGCCCCTTCATCGAGGTGCACCTGTCGAACGTCTTCGCGCGAGAGCCGTTCCGCCACCACTCCCATCTCGCCGACATCGCCGTCGGGGTGATCAGCGGCCTGGGGATGGACAGCTACCTCCTCGGCCTCGAAGCGCTGGTGCGACATCTACGGCGTAAAGAATGAGCACCGCGGTGATCCGTCCGTATTCCTCACACCCTTCCTGCTGCCACGGCGCAAGGCCGCGCCTGCGGCGTTGCGCTTGCGCCGGGTGCTCGACGTACTGTCAAGTACGCCCATGCGCTTGGCGGGGCGCGCGCTTCGCATCCCCGCACCCTCGCACCGCCTCGCCACAAAACGGTGTCAGAGATGCGGGCTAGACCAGGGAAGATCATGGCCAAAGAGAACCCCCCCGAGAGCGGCCTCACGAGCAGGGACATCCGCGAGCTGATTCGCATGCTGTCCCGCACCGATGTCGAGGAGCTGGAGCTGGAACGGGCCGGCGAGCGCGTGCGGCTGCGGCGATTCAGCCGTGGAGGCGGGGCGGTGCCACCGCCGGTCGAGGCGCAGGTCACGCCACCGGCCCCGGCCCCCAACCCGCCCTCCGCCGGGCCGGCGGCGGTGCGTGAACCGGTCACGGAGAGCGGGCAGGAGACCATCACCTCCCCGATCGTCGGGACTTACTACCGGGCCCCCGCCCCGGAGGCGCCGCCCTTCGTGCAGCAGGGAGACACGGTGAAGGCCGGCCAGACCCTGTGCATCATCGAGGCGATGAAGCTGATGAACGAGGTCGAGGCGGAGAGGCCGTGCCGGATCATCCGCTGTCTCGTCGAAGACGCCACACCGGTCGAATACGGCGAGGCACTCTTTGTCGTCGAGCCCCTGTAGGGGCTCGACTCAGGGGCTCGGGGTTAGGGACTGGGGGCGAGGGAGGGACAGCCCTTCGGGCTGGCTGAAACGTCGTTGGTCACATCGAACAACATCCACTTCCTCCGGAGGGTCTGCGTACCCGCAGGAGCCTATCACCAGGATTCCGGGCAATTCAGGAGATGATCGCCGGCCGTAGGCCGGCACCATCCCTAGTCCCTAACCCCTCAACCCTAGCCCCTGATGTTCAAAAAGATCCTCATCGCCAACCGCGGGGAGATCGCGTTGCGCCTGATCCGCGCCTGTCGCGAGCTGGGCATCGCGACCGTGGCGGTCTACTCGGAGGCGGATGCCACGTCACTGCACGTCCAGCAGGCGGACGAATCGGTGTGCATCGGACCGCCGGCGGCAAGCGCCAGTTACCTGAACCGCCACGCCCTCCTCTCCACAGCGGAGGTGACCGACGCCGACGCCCTCCATCCCGGATACGGCTTCATGGCGGAGAACGCCGAGTTCGCCGACATGTGCCACTCCGTGGGGATCACCTTCATCGGCCCGGCCACCGACCAGATTCGCCTCATGGGCGACAAGTCACGCGCCAAGGAGACCATGCGCGCAGCAGGCGTACCGGTGGTGCCGGGAAGCGACAGTGTGGTGGAGAGCGCCCGTGACGGCCTGAAGATCGCCCGCGAGCTCGGCCTGCCGGTGATCATCAAGGCGTCGGCCGGCGGTGGTGGCAAGGGGATGCGGGTGGTCAACACGGAGGCCGCCTTCTCCAGCGCCTACTCCGCCGCCCGGGCCGAGGCCCAGGCGGGGTTCGGCGACGATCGGGTGTACGTCGAGAAGTACATCGACCGACCGAAGCACGTGGAGGTGCAGATCCTCGCCGACCGGTTCGGCAACGTGGTCCACCTCGGGGAACGTGACTGCTCGATTCAGCGCCGCCACCAGAAGCTCATCGAGGAGAGCCCGGCGCCCACCCTGACCCCCGAAGCGCGCGAGGCGATGTGCACCGCGGCCGTGCGCGCCGCACAGCATGTCGGCTACCAGAGCGTGGGGACCATCGAGTTCATCGTCGACGGTCACAACGACTTCTACTTCATGGAGATGAACACCCGTATCCAGGTGGAGCACCCGGTCACGGAGATGGTCACCGGCGTCGACCTCGTGAAGGAGCAGATCCTCGTCGCCGCCGGTCAGCCGCTCTCCTTCGCCCAGGAAGACGTGCGCTTTTTCGGCCACGCCATCGAATGTCGTGTGAATGCCGAGGACCCGGTCAAGTTCACCCCGTCGCCCGGCACCATCGAGACCTTCATTCCCCCCGGCGGGCCGTGGACCCGGGTGGACACCGCGTTGTACGCGGGCGCGAAGGTGCCACCGTACTACGACTCCCTGATCGCCAAGGTGATCGTCCTCGGCCGCGACCGCAACGAGGCGATCATCAAGATGCGCCGCGCCCTGGGCGAGTTCATCATCGAGGGCGTGAAGACCACCATACCGCTCCACCAGCGCATCCTGCGCAGCGCCGAGTTCCGGGCCGGGGACTGCTACACCGACTTCCTGGAAACCGTACGCCTTTGATACCCGCCCACGGCCTCCCCGCCATCTGCCTGATCACCTCGGGAAGCGAAACCGAGCTGACCATCGTAGCCCGGCTGGTGGAAGCCGGGGCGCGGTGGTTCCAGCTGCGGGTAAAGGATCAACCTGACCGTGAAGTCTATAGCCGCGGTGTGCGACTGCGGGAGCGGCTCTCCGGCAGCGATGCACTGTTCAGCCTGAACGACCGGGCCGATATCGCCGCCGCGTGCGGCGCCGGCGGCCTCCACCTCGGGCAGGAGGATCTCGATCTGGCAGATGCCCGCCGCCTGCTGCCGAAGGCGTGCATCGGCGTCTCCGTCCATGAAGGCGTGGAGGCGGCGCGGGCCGCGGAGGCCGACTACGTCGGGACCGGTGCGTTCTTCACCACCCAGACCAAGGCCGATGCCCGCCCCCTGAGCCGCGATCGCCTGCACGCGGTCCAGTCCTCGTTTTCCGGCCCGATCGTCGGCATCGGCGGGATCACGCCGGACAACGTCGACCAGCTCCCACCCCTCGGGATCCGTCATGTGGCGATATCCAGTGCGGTGTTCGGGGTGGACGATCCGGTGGGCGCATTCCGTGCAATCGCGGTTACGCTCGCCGGACCACCGGCGGATGCCGCAGGTAGCTGATTGACATAGTAAGCATTTCCTCCTAGCGTTTCCTCTTTCCTTACGCTGCAAGCTCTTCTCCCCGCTGCTCGGTCACCCCTCCGGGTTTCAGTCGTCTCTTCATCTCCCCGAAAGGTGGAGTGACGGCCTGCCAGGTCACTCCCGCCATACGCATCCCACCCGTCCGATGAATCTGGTCGAGCTGAAATCCAAGGGCATCGACGAGCTCACCGCCCTCGCGCGCGCGATGCGCATCGAGGGCGCGGCCACCCTGCATCGCCAAGACCTGATCTTCGCCCTGCTCCAGGCCGCCACCGACGAGACCGAGCCACTCACCGGTGAGGGGGTGCTGGAGACCCTGCCGGACGGCTTCGGCTTCCTCCGTTCCCTGGAGGCCAACTACCTTGCCGGACCCGACGACATCTACGTCAGCCCCTCACAGATCCGCCGCTTCAACCTGCGCACCGGCGACACGGTGTGCGGCCAGGTACGCCCACCGAAGGAGTCGGAGCGCTACTTCGCCCTGCTGCGCGTGGAGCGGCTCAATCACGAGGATCCCGCCTCCGCCCGCAACAAGATCCTGTTCGACAACCTCACCCCCCTCTATCCCGAGGAGCGGCTGGTGATGGAGACGCGGGCCGACGAGTACTCCGGCCGGGTCATCGACCTGGTCGCACCCCTCGGCAAGGGCCAGCGTGCCCTGATCGTGGCACCGCCGCGCACCGGCAAGACCATGCTCCTCCAGGCCATCGCCAACGCAATCACCACCAACCATCCACAGGTGATCCTGATGGTGCTGTTGATCGACGAGCGGCCGGAGGAGGTGACCGACATGCAGCGCTCGGTCAGGGGCGAGGTGATCTCATCCACCTTCGATGAGCCGGCGAGCCGCCACGTACAGGTCGCGGAGATCGTCGTCGAGAAGGCCAAACGGCTGGTCGAGCACGGCCGCGACGTGGTGATCCTTCTGGACTCCATCACCCGCCTGGCGCGCGCCTACAACACAGTCGTCCCGACCAGCGGCAAGGTCCTCACCGGCGGGCTGGACTCCAACGCCATGCAGAAGCCGAAGCGGTTCTTCGGCGCGGCACGCAACATCGAGCACGGCGGCTCCCTCACGGTGATCGCCACGGCGCTGATCGACACCGGCTCACGCATGGACGAGGTGATCTTCGAGGAGTTCAAGGGTACCGGGAACTGCGAGATCGTCCTCGACCGCCGTCTCTCGGACCGACGCGTCTTCCCGGCGATCGACATCAACCTCTCCGGCACCCGCAAGGAGGAGTTGCTCATCGAGGAAGCTGCCCTGCGACGTCACTGGGTGCTGCGCAAGTTCCTGCAACCCATGAACACCGTCGAGGCAATGGAGTTCCTCCTCGACAAACTCCGCCTCGCCGACTCCAACGCGGCCTTCCTCCAGGCGATGAATGCCTAGTGGGGGTGAGGGATGAGGGTTGGGGGATGCGGGGGTGGTGCGGGCCTGCGGCCGGCGACCAACTCTTGAACGGCCCGTGATCGTGATGGCAGGCGCCGGTTCGCCGGCAAGCCTGCTCTTAACTCACGGCCCTGAACCCGTAGGGGCGACCTTGGCCGCGAACCTTTTCACCGCCTCCCCCGAGCGCCGCGATCGGTTCCCGGGCAAGTGGACTCCTACGGGCACTCGGACTCCCCCTCGCTGTCACCAACGACGTCTCAT
>JASFUG010000061.1:0-11665 GCA_050050395.1 Nitrospirota bacterium | reverse complement strand
CCGATGGAGCTCCTTGGCCGCCACGTCGCCATCCATGCCCGGCAGGCGGAGATCCATGATGCAGGCGTCGAACGCCACACCGGATCGCACGGCGGCCACCGCAGCCTCCCCCGAGGTCTCGACATGCACCTGCATCCCTTCATCCTCGAGAAAGGCGCGCAGGGTCTCGGCCACGAACGGCTCATCATCCACGACCAGCACCCGGAGACTCATGGGACGGCCTTCCCGGCGAGCGGCAGGCGGATGACGAAGCAGGTTCCACGGCCCGGCGTCGAGGATACGGTGATGGTGCCGTGGTGGCGCTCCGTGACGATGAAATAGGACACCGACAGACCCAGGCCCGTGCCGATACCCACCGGCTTGGTGGTGAAGAACGGCTCGAACACGCGCCCGCAGGTCTCCTCGTCGATTCCCGGACCGTCGTCGGCGATCTCCACCTGGGCAAACTCCGCGTCCTGGCGGGTTCGCAGGGTGATCCGGCTCGGTGATGTGGTGCGGCTCGCAAGGGCCTGCGCCGCGTTCTTGATTACGTTCAGGAAGACCTGCTCGATCTCCGTGCGGTTGCAGTACACCGGCGGTAGCTCGTGGTCGTAGTCACGGACCACCTCGATCTGGCGGAAGTCGTATTTCTTCTTCAGGTCGTAATCGCTATCGGCGAGGCGCAGCACCGTGTCCAACATGTCGTCGACCTGCGCGGGCTCGAAGTCGGCCGTGCTGCGGCGACTGAAGGCGAGCATGTCGGCGACGATGCCGCTCGCCCGCAGGGCGGCCCCTTGCATGCCGTCGAGGAACTCCAGGATTCCCCGCTGCTCCAGGTACCGCCGTACCTGATCGAGGTCGAGCCCCAGCTCCGCAGCCACGGTCTGATTGGCGGGAAGGTCCACCGACAGGCGGCGCGCGAGGTTCTGGCAACCTTGCAGAATGCCGCTCAATGGATTGTTGATCTCGTGGGCCATGCCCGCGGCGAGGCCGCCCACCGACATCATCTTCTCGGTCTGCACCATCATCTGTTCGATCCGTACCCGGTTGGTGACGTCATCCACCCGGATCACCGCACCGGTCGCACCGTTGGCGATCAGCGGGTAGACGACCACATCGGAGTAACGGACCTCCCCGCCCTGCTCGGCCGCGAGCCGCTCGGCATGAATCGAGCGGCGCTGTCGCACCGCCTCGTGCACCGTCTCTTGCTGCGACTCGAGCTGCGGCAACACCTCCACGAAGGCGTGACCGAGCGCATCATCCGCGACGATCCCCGTGGCGTTCTCCGCTTCCTGGTTCCACTCGGTGACGCGCCCGTCGATGTCGACACCGACCAGGATGGACGGCATCGAATCGATGATATTCTTGAGATACGAGCGCATACGCCGCATCTCTTGCGCCGCACGTTTGTGTTCGCTGAGATCGTGGACGATACCCGCGAAGAATGTCTCTTCGCCGTCGCGCACCTCGGCGACCGACAGGTACATCGGGAAGGTCGCTCCGTCCTTGCGCCGGCCCTCGACCTCCCGTCCGATGCCGATGATCTTACGGACCCCTGTCTCCACGTATCGCCGCAGGTACTCATCGTGCTCCGAGTGATACGGCTCCGGCATGAGCATGGAGACGTTCTGCCCGATCAGCTCGGACGCCGCGTACCCGAACAGGCGCTCCGCCGCCGGGTTCACCATGCGCATGCTGCCCCGCGCGTCGATGGCGATGATGCCGTCGACGGCATTCGTGACCATCGCGCGCAGCAGGACGCTGTCGAAGCTGGCATCCTGTCTATCGGCGATCACCATCGTTAAGGCTCCCCCCTCCGGCTGTGCGACGAATCATTCCGCGCGACGGATTTCATGGAGTCCGCTCCTCGCAAGGCTTCTTCGGCACCGCCCAGCGACTGGTCAGAAATCATTGTAATGGCGATGACGAAACTTGGCATTACTTCAGGGTCGCCCGTGCCCACACGTGGCGGCAACTCCGGCCGGGGCGACAATAGGGGCTTGGCAGACAAGAGCGCGCCCTGCCGTCGCTGCAGAAGCGGTATACCCTGACCGCTAGAAGCTGACGCTCCCGACCGCCTTGCCCATGATCAGGCTGAGGTCTCCCGCCGTGAACTGGCCATCCTGCGCCGGGACGCCGCCGACCAGTGGCGCGACATCGGCGCGCAGAAACTGGTTGGTGTTGGCCTCCACCTCGCCCGCGAGGATACGGAAGCCCAGCAGGACGTCCACGATGTCGACGTTGCCATCGCCGTCGATGTCCCCGCTGGCCGATCCGGGGATGTTGCCCGGATCGACCGGGTCGCTGCCGGCCGCGATCTCTGCCGGATCGGTGAAGCCGTCCCCGTCCGTGTCGGCCAGGAAGGGATCGGTGCCGTAGAGGTTGATCTCGTCGAGGTCGCTCAGGGTATCGTTGTCGTCGTCCGGGTCGCACACATCGCCCTGCGTATCGCCGTCGTTGTTCTCCTGCAAAGGATTGGGGGCTGCGGGGCAGTTGTCGACGTTGTCCGGAATTCCATCACCGTCCGCGTCGGGGCTCAGGGAGGCCAGCGCCGCGGGTGCCTGGATCAGCCCGTAGCCGCTGTCGAAATCCACCCCCGCCGCGTCCATGTCGATTGCCGTCGTCTGGAGCGCGGTGTAGATCGCATCCGGCGTGAGTGACGGGTCGTGGTCTTTCAATAGCGCCGCGACACCGGCCGCGTGCGGCGCCGCCGCGGAGGTGCCGAAGAAGTTCGGGTAGCCGTTGGGTTCGTAGTCCTGGCCGGGGTAGAAGAAGGTCGTATCCCCCCCGTCCGGCGCCACGATCTCCGGCTTCTGGCGGAGGTCGCTGACGGGATTGCCTGAGACGTCGAAGAGGATCTCCACCCCACCGGCCGCGGAGAAGTACTCCAGCAGCGGCGGCGACTGGCCGAATGCCGGGGTCTGTGTGTAGCGCGCGGCGCCGACCGCGCGCGCCCCGGAGGCGTTCGGGTGGCCGTAGGCGGTGCCGCTGTTGGTGGCGTGCTCGTCGACGGTCACGTCCCCGAAGTACACGTACTTGACCCTCGACGGGAAGGGCCCCGTGTAGTGCTCGATGCCGATCTGGTAGGTCCTGATCGGGCCGGGGGGGGTCGTATAGATCAATACCTCCACCGGGTCACCGCTGAGGATGTTATCCACCGTGCCGCCTGCCTTGGCCTGTCCGCCGCTGGAGTAGAGGATGATGTCCAGATCGGTGTCCGCGCCCGCGCCGCCGGTGACCGAGTAGAACGGGTCGTCCCATTGCAGGACGAAGATCACCTGCGTGTTGCCGGGGATGGTCACCTGCTGCAGGCCATCGGTGCCGGCCCCGGCATCGAAGTCATGGCGGGTGCTGCCGACGAAGTAGCCGGCCTCGCCGGAGTCACGGAAGGTGTCCTCGTAGGAGTGCCGTCGTTGATTCCCCGCCGCGGAGAAGTACGCGACGCCGAGGTCCTTGACGGCGTCGATCGCCTGGGCGATCAGGCCGTCCTGGAACATGGGCTCGGCGAAGTAGATGACGTCGTCGGTGATGACGGTCGCGCCAACATTGATGGCGAGGTCCAGGATGCCCAGCGCGAAGAAGGCCTCGCCGTTGAAGGCGCTGTGAAAGGCCTGGGCGGCGCCCGGCGCCACGTCGTGGACGATCTGCATCATGGCGCGACCCTCGTCCGTCCCCGAGCCACAGCCGAGCTCCTCTTGCCGGACGGTCACCCCGGCCGGCAGGTCGTTCGAGGTGACGTCCCCGGCCGCGCCACCCTGGCAGTTGTAGCTGTCGGACAGGGTCCCGACCAGGACACCGGTGCCGTCCACCCCGAAGGCGGTCCGGGCCGCATCGGCGAGCATGGCGGCGTCGCCCTGGCTGGTGACGGTGCCCGCCCGGGTCATGGCGTACGCGGGACGCGCGGACCGGAGGCTGGGGAGGCGCGCCGCGGACTCGAGGGCGGCGACGGGGAGCCGTCCCGAGATCATCTTGCCGGAGACCGCCATTCCCTGCATCCCGAGCCCCTGGAGATCGTGGGCGAGGGTGCTGACTTCACCCCGGGCGACCGCGTCGACCACGACCCGGTCATTCGCGACGCGCATCAGGGGAAGCGACGGTTTGAACGGCCGCTTGAGCTTGGCGAGGCCGCCTCGGGCCTGGTAATCACGATACTCGTGAAAGGTCAGGACGAGGTCCGGTCCGAGCTTGGCCATGGGACCGTCCTTCCCGGCCCGGTCCTTGCCCATCAAGCTCTCCACGGCGGCGCGGGCGATGTCGGGCGGGGCGTGTGGGAAGAGGCCGGTAGCGGGCGGCGCCGCCGCGGCCGGGAGCAAGAGCCACAGGTCGAGCAGCAGCCCGGCAAGGACAGGCGCGAATCTCATCATCGTTTTACCTTCCTGCGGCGCATCCGGCAGCCCTCGTCCCGTGCGCCCAGGCCTCGGTCCGCCATAAGGAGTGTTTCGCCGTCATCGTATCGGTATTTCTGGTTCTAGAGGCGGCTCACGGCTCGCGGCCGCGTCACATTTCTTCCTCGTCGGCACCCCGTCTGCCGGGAAAAGCGTCAACCTCGACCGGTGCGGGGGAGATTCGCGGAGAAGACGCCGGGGGCAGCGATGGGCGCTCACTCCACCCGTCCCTGCTGAAACCATTGCCGCCGGCAGCGGTCGTAGAAGAGCCACAGCAGGTCGCCACGGGCAGTCCGAGCGAACCAGTACTCCCGGTCGACCTCCCCTTGCCACCAGCCGCCGGAGAGGAGCTCGGGGCCGATGAGCCGGGTGATCTCCCCCCCCGGCTCGGCGGGGAACCGGCCGTCGGCCCCCTGGTGGGGCGGCGGTATGGGGCGGGGACGGGCCAGGATCCGACGCACCAGGTGATCCCCTCCCCCCGGCCGGGACCGCGGGGCGGGGAGGCGCTCCACGGCCTCGCTGGTGTACCGGCTCTCCGGCAGGTGGCCATCGCGCAGGCGAAAGCGGCGCACGGTCCCTTCTCCCATCTCGGCCACGATGCGGGCCAGGGCCGCCTCCGCCGCGCGCCGGTCCCGGTGGGGATGGGCGGTGACCAGGGAGAGCTGCTCGCGATCGACGGTGACCTCCTCCAGTCGCAACGCCACCTCCACCACCCCGCACGGCAGGGGGGTGGACTCCAGCCGCAGCCGTACCAGCTCCAGGAGGCAAGGCGACTCCCGGGTGGGGATCGCCGGGCGCAGGCAGTGGGATCGCCCTGCACCGGAGTCGAGCCGCAGGTGGAGGTGGAGGGCGGCGACGGCCGTCTGGCGCCGGACCAGCCGGTCGAGGAGGAGGGCGAGGAGGCGCTCGATCGCGACCAGGAGGCGGCGAGCGTCCCGCTCCGGGAAGTTGAGAAGAGCCCGGGCCGCAAGCGGCAGGATCTCCGGCACCGGGGCGAGGGGGGCGAAGAGGTCGTCGTCGGCGAGGCGGTGGAGGCGGTACGCCTCGGGGCCGAACCGCTCCAGTAGCCCAACCGGGGGGAGGGCGAGAAAGCGGGCCACGGTGGTGACGCCGAGGCGGGCGAGGGAATCGCGCAGCTCTGGGGCGAGCCCCAGACGGGCGAGGGGCAGGTCGCCGACCACCCCACGCTCCTCCTGCGGCGCGGCAAAGAGCCGCACGCCGCGGCCGGCGCGGGCCACGGCATAGGTGCCGAAGCGGGTGAAGCCGACGGCCACGGTGGCCTCCAGCGCCGCCGTGGCGAGGTCGGTGCGGATCGCCTCGCCCCAGGCGGTCAGGGAGGGGTAGAGCCGCGTCAAGCCGGAGGCATCGAGCCAGAAGAGGCCAGGCTGGTCGGTCGCGGGCTCGACGCCGGGGGTGAAGCGGCGCAGCCGGCGGGTGATGGCCGCCACCGCCGCCCCGATCTCCGCCGGGGAGACCACCCCGGCACGCAGCCCTGCCGCCACGGCGAGGGCCGCCCCGTACCGTTGACCGGGAAGGATACCGACGGCCCGCGCCCCCTCGTCGACCCACTCGATACGGCCCCGGGGGTGGTCCTCCGCCACCACTGCCACCGGCTCCCCGCGCCACTCGGGGTGGCGGCGCAGGAGGAGCTGGAGGGGGAGGGCGGCGACGGCCACACAGGCGATCCGGGGCAAGACTGGCTCCATCGGTCTCTCCGTGGTCTCCCCGATGCCGGAGGGCGTCGGGAGGAGGGGGCGACAAAATAGGATACCAGACAAATGTCTAATTCGGGGATACCTTGCCATGTTGCCGACACGACCCCGCAGCGGCGCTCCCGCGTCCCTTGCCAAGCCGGCCATTGCCCATGGCAACGGGAAACGGGCGCGACGAGGCTCGGCCGCGGCGGCGGAGCATCGCGACGAAGCGATACCCTACCCCACGGAGATGCACCGCCTATCGAACAACGACTGCACCACGGAACCGGCGATCCTGCACCGGAGCGGGTCAACCCGTGTACGCCTTGTCGTAGTTCCCGCTCTTGTAGAAGTCGCACTGCATGCAGCTCACGAGCTTGGTGGCAAAGCTCCCCTGCACCTTTCCCCCGCAGAGGGTGCCGGCGATCCGGGCGCAATGCTGGCCGTGATCCGGGTAGGCACAACACACGCCCAATTCGGCCGCCTTGGCTCCCCCGCGCTCACGCCCGCACTTCTTGAATTCCCAGCAGTTCATGACCGATCTCCTTTGGGGTTGCGCCCACCAACCAGGTTGTATCGGGAACTTGCGAAGGCTCTTTATCCGATCCCGATCTCCCGGCGCCGAATGAGGCGTCGTGCGAGGCCCCGCATGACGTGCCACTGGGACGTCCGACGCACTATTCATCGCCCGCCCGCGGAGACCGTAGGTGGACCGCGGACCACACCGCCGAGCTAGTCCCGGAACCGCCGCACCAGTTCGCCGTAGGCGTCGATGCGGCGGTCGCGGAGGAAGGGCCAGATGCGCCGCACCTCCTCGCCGCGCCGGCGGTCGACGTCCACCACCAGGACCTGCGGGGCGTCGGGGCCGGCCTGGTCGAGGAGCTCTCCCTGGGGACCGGCGACGAAGCTCGACCCCCAGAACCGGATGCCGCCGGTGGCGCCGGAGGGATCGGCCTCGTGGCCGGTGCGGTTGCACACCACCACCGGCACGCCATTGGCCACGGCGTGGGCGCGCTGGATGGTGAGCCACGCCTCGCGCTGCCGCGCCTGCTCCTCCGGGTCGTCGGTATCCGACCAGCCGATCGCCGTGGGATAGAGCAACACCTCGGCGCCGGCCAGGGCCATGAGGCGCGCCGCCTCCGGGTACCACTGGTCCCAGCACACCAGGACGCCGAGCCGGCCCACCGCCGTATCGATGGGCTGGAAGCCGAGATCACCGGGGGTGAAGTAGAACTTCTCGTAGTAGCCGGGATCGTCGGGGATGTGCATCTTGCGGTAGCGGCCGGCGATCGAGCCGTCCGCGTCGAGGACCACGGCGGTGTTGTGGTGGAGACCCGCGGCGCGGCGCTCGAAGATCGATGCCACCACCACCACCCCCAGCTCCCCGGCCAGCGCCCCGATCTGTGCGCTGGTGGGGCCGGGGATCGGCTCGGCGAGGTCGAAGACCTGCGGATCCTCTATCTGACAGAAGTACGGACCGACGTGCAGCTCGGGCAGACAGACCAGATCTGCGCCGCGGGCGACGGCCGCGCGGATCCCGTCGAGGCTCGCCTCGACGTTGCGATCACGGTCCGCGGTGCAGGCGTGCTGCACGAGCCCAATCTTCATCTTGCGACCTCGCGCTCAGGTACGCGTATCACCCGCGCGCCGGCGCCTCCACGGCGCCGGCGGGGAGCTGCATGGTGACACAGTGGAGACTACCGAAACCACGGATCAGGGGTCGGCAGTCGATGGGCACGATCTCACGATCGGGGAAACAGCCGCCGAGCACTCGCCTGGCCTCTTCATCCGCAGGCTCGTCGTAGGCCGGCACCAGGACCGCGCCGTTCACGATCAGGAAGTTGGCGTAGGTCGCGGGCAGGCGCCGACCGGTCACCGGGTCGTGGGCCGGTCGCGGCCACGGCAGGGCGACCAGCCGGTAAGGCTCGCCACCGGCGTCGCGCAGCTCTGCAAGCTCCGCCGCCATGGTGCGCAGCACCGGAAAGTGGGCGTCGGCCGGATCGTCGCACCCCTGGTAGACGATGGTGTGACCATCGCAGAACCGCGCCAGGGTGTCGACGTGGCCGTCCGTGTCGTCGCCCTCGATCGCGCCGTGCTCCAGCCACAGAACCCGCTCCACCCCGAGGTGGGTGCGCAGGGCGGCCTCCACCGCGGCACGGTCGAGGTGCGGATTACGCGTCGGCGCCAACAGACAGCTCGCCGTCGTGAGCAGGGTGCCGCGGCCGTCCACGTCGACGCTACCGCCCTCCAGGACTAGGTCGATCGATTCGAGGGGAACGGGACCGAAGGCGCCGGCCGCGTGGATGGTGCGGGTGATCCGGTCGTCGCGGTCGGCGGGGTACTTGTCGCCCCAGCCGTTGAAGCGGAAGTCGAGCAGCCGCAGCGCCCCGCCGCGCCGCACGGCGATCGGCCCGTGATCCCGCGCCCACGTGTCGTTGGACGGCGCGACCGCACATGCCAGCCGGCCCGGATCGCCACCCGCGGCAGCAACCAGTCCGTGCACGTGGTCGACGTGGGCCGCGTCGCGGCACACCGCCAGCAGGGTCTCGCGCCGCGTCACCTCCCGGGCGATCGTGGCGAAGCAGGCGTCGACCCGCTCCAGGTCACCGCGCCAGTCGGTCTGGTCGTGCGGCCACGTCACCATGACGCCACCCTGGGGCGCCCACTCGGGGATCATGCCGTCGCGTCCGCTCACCACGACTCCAGCCGCTTGAAAAAGGGCGGTAGGCTGGCGTGGTTGCGGACGTGGTGCAAGGCCGCGGCCCCGTCGATCGCCCTGGGCGGACTGAAAGTAGATCAACGCGGGAAGCGAGGCATCCAGGAGAACAACCCCTCTGAAGTCTCCCTTCCTGGATTCCTGGGTTCCCGCGTTCTACAAACACGGTGGCTTCGCGGTTCGGGACCTTGATCATGCCCTACGGATCTGCCTTACCGTCGATTCCGTGGCCACACGAAAGGAGGTGTCCCATGCTAGATCACATCGGTCTCAAGGTTCGCGACGTTCCGGCGTCGAAGGCGTTCTACACCCAGGCCCTGGCGCCACTGGGCTACACGGTAATGATGGAGTGGGAGGGCGGGGTAGGCCTGGCGGCGGCGGGCAAGCCGGACTTCTGGCTCGGCCAGGGCGAGCCCACCGGCGGTGTGCACGTGGCATTCTCCAGCCCGGACCGCAAGACGGTCGACGCCTTCCACCGGGCGGCCCTGGCGGCGGGCGGCAAGGACAACGGCGCACCGGGCCTCCGGCCGCACTACCACTCCAACTACTACGGGGCGTTCGTCTTCGATCCGGACGGCAATAACATCGAGGCCGTATGCCACGCGACGGAGGGATGAGCGGTATGCGGCAAGACGAGCTGCTATCCACGCCGGCCATGGCACGTGGTCGGGGTGATGGGTGAGCCGCCCAGACCAGGCGGCCCGGGGAACGATTCCATGGCCTGCCATCCGGGGCCACGGCGCCGGTCCTTGCAAGCGGTGAGGCGGCAGGGGTAGAGGTCCCCATCCGCTGCGCCCCGCCGGGCGTGGAGGCGCAGGGAGATCAGGGGACCGAGGGAGGGGGCGCTGCTCCCCTTGCGGGTGAGGAAGAGGAGGGTCGCGCCGGAGCGCTCGACCAGGCGCGCCAGGCGGGCCTGGGCCGCGGTGGGGAAGACGCCGCCCTCTCCGAGATCGACCACCACCAGGGCGAAGGCGCCGCAGCGCACCAGATGGAGGGCGGCGCGGGCGGCGGCACAGGGATCCGTCACCCGGACCACCGGCAGGGCCGCCAGATCGACCCCGCACGCCGCCGCGTCCGGTGGGAAGAAGGAGTGCGGTGAGGCAGTGATCCACGCCACGTTCTCCCCCCGCCCCTGGGCCTCGGCCACCTGTCCGATGGCGAGGGTGAGACCGGCGGTGGCGCCGCCACCGGACAGCTCCACCAGACGGCCGGCCAGGGACATGCCACGCCAGGACGACCCGCTCTCACCGTCCGGCAGGCGAAGGCAGCCATAACCGACCGCCCCCCGCACGGCCTCCGGCAACCGTTCCAGGAGGGGGGTGTTTTGTCCCGAGATGGAGTGCTGAAAGGTCATCTGAATACTCTTGCTTCTGCAAGTTTGGTGATGCGTCTTTAGGGCGATGCGCACCACTGGCTGCGAGCAGCTTTCCTTCTTTGCCTCTCGCCAAGACGCCAAGAACGCTAAGACAACGAGGGAAATTTGCGGGAAAGAGACTTTGCGAGCTTGGCGGCTCTGCGAGAGAAATCAGGATTTCTACGGGTGCCTGTACTACCAGTATCGAGCCTGACACCCACCTCGTACCGTATTTGTGAAACGGTGTCCTAAACAGAAATGTGGGGCTCCGGCTCCAGGTTGCGGTGGACCTCCACCACCTTGCCGAGGACCTGCACCTCTCCCGGCGGCGGGACGATCGGGGCGAAGGCCGGGTTCTCCGCGTGCAGCTCTACCCGTCCCCGCCGCAGGCGCAGGCGCTTCACCGTCGCCTCGTCGTCCACCAGGGCGACCACGATGTCCCCGTCGTCGGCCGTCTCCTGACGGCGCACCACCACCACGTCCCTCGCCAGGATGGCGGCACCCATCATGGAGTCGCCACGCACCCGCAGGGCGAAGAGGTCGGCGCCGGGACGGGCGCGGGCGGTGACGTAGCCCTGCGGCTCCTCGACGGCGGTGGTCAGGGCCCCTGCCTGCACCCGCCCCACCAGGGGTACCCACGCCGGGGGGGCGTGGCCGGCCGCTGCCGGCAAGCGGTAGCCCCGCGCCTTGCCGCTCTCCTTCACCAGCCGGCCGGCCGCCACCAACCGCTCCAGGTGGGCACGGGCGCTCTCCACCGCCCGGAAGGCGAAGGCCTCCTGCACCTCGCGCACCGTGGGCGGGGTCCCGGCGAGGATGCGATCCCGGACAAAACGAAACACGGCCTCGCGGCTCTGCCCTGCGGGTGTGCGACCCATGGCCCGGCTCCTTTCACCGACAGCATACCAGTCACATGTCTGGTGTCCAGCGGTCTGGGCCGACCGCCTCCACGTCGGCGCCGCAGGGGCAGACCAACGCTCCGCCGTCCGGCCGTGACGTCGCCCCTGAAGGTTACAGGGGAAGATTGACCACGTGGGAAGCTGCGCCGATCCGCACCCCGAGGCGCAAGGTCTTGGCCGACTGCGCCTCGTCGTCGCCCGGGAAGAAGAGGTAGCCGTAGGCGAGCTCACCTCGGCCGACTCGCCGGTTTTGCAGCGACTGCCGCGCGAGGTCGTTGCTGACCTGACTCCCCAGGTTGTCGTAGCGGGTGGCGCCCCCACCGACGGCACCGGCGGCGGCGCCGAGGACCGCCCCCTTGCTGGTAGTATCCGCCAGGTTTTCACCGGTAAGGACACCCACGGCGAAGCCGGCGACCGCGCCCGCCGCGCCCAGGAGGGTCGCGGGCTTGGCCGCCCCCAGGAAGGTCTCGCCCACCTCCACCTTGCCCTTCACCCGCCGGTACGCCTGGTCGGAGCTGAGCAGCGGCCAGGCGTTCCCCTCGGTGTCGATGAGCAGGGTCTGGCCCGGCACCACCTGCACCGTATCGTTGCTCTGGTTGTCGATCACGAAGCGCACCGGCAGCAACCCGGCGCCGCGGATG
>JASFUG010000060.1:0-11700 GCA_050050395.1 Nitrospirota bacterium | reverse complement strand
GATCAAAAGTTCGCATGCGCGCCACCTGCGCCAGGGGTGACGGTTCGGTGGTCACGGCGGAGGTGGGTTCCACGTCGTGGAGTCGGTCTCGCAAAGGATCGGGCACCCAGGCGACCCGGGCAGCGAGATCGGTCCGTGGCTTGCCCAGCGGTCCGAGCCTCTTGCACCCTGCCGTGGTCGATCGGCATGACTGCGCATTACCGGCTCGCCCGGTGCGCGGCGCGAGAGGAGGCAGAAATGGCCCCGCAATCGGAGGCGGTCACCAAGGGGAACCGGCGGCGCGAGATCGGGCTTGCCGGCACTGAGGAGGCGGACGATCCGGTTCTGGACTTTGCCCATGCGGTAGCGGCCGGCCTGGCCGCGCCGTGGAGGAGCGTGCCGTGTCGCTACCTCTACGATGCCCGGGGGAGCGCCCTGTTCGAGGCGATCTGCGCCCAGCCGGAGTACTACCTGACGCGGACCGAGGCATCGATCCTCCGGCGGCACGTGGCGACCATCGCCGCGACCACCGGTCCGGTGCGCCTGGTGGAGCTGGGCTCCGGCACCTCGGTGAAGACCCAGCACCTCCTGCGCGGCTACCTGGAGCACGGCGTCGCGCCGCGCTACGTGTCGGTGGACGTGAGCGTCGCTGCCCTGGCGATGGCGGAGGCGCGCCTCGCCGAGACGTTTCCCCAGGTGGAGATGACCGGGATCGAGGCCACCTACGAGCAGGCCTTTCCGATGCTGCGCGAACTGAGCCCGGTGATGGTGGTCTTCCTCGGCAGCACCATCGGCAACTTCGACGACCCGGCGGCCGCCGCCTTCTGGCAGCAGACCGCGGACCACCTCCGGCCCGGCGACTACTTCCTCCTCGGCGTCGACCTGGTGAAGGAGGCGGCCCTGCTGGAGGCCGCGTACAACGATGCGGCCGGCGTCACCGCCGCGTTCACGCGCAATCTCTTCGCGCGCATGAACCGGGAGCTGGGCGCCGGCATCGACCTCGCGGCGGTGGAGCACGTCGCCGGCTACAACGCCGCGGCGAGCCAGATCGAGATCGCCGCCCGCTTCCTGCGGCGCCAGACCATCGACATCGCGCCCCTGGGCGAGCGGTACGAGATCGTTGCGGGGGAGGAGATCCGCACCGAGGTGTCGCGCAAGTTCCGCGTCGCCGAGCTGAGGCGGCTCCTGGCCTCCTTCGGTCTGGAGACGCTGAACGTGTTTACCGATGAGCGGCGCTGGTTCGCGCTCCTTCTCCTGCAGCGGGCGGGCCATGCGTGAGACCCCGGCCAGCGCGGCGGGGGGGTCGGCCGGGCGGTCGGTGCGCGACGGCCTGTGCGGCATCTGCCCCGCCGGCTGCTGGGTACGGGCGACGGTGGAAGATGGCCGGCTCACCGCGGTGGAGCCCCTGCCGGACCATCCCCTGGGGATGATCTGCACCAACGGCGCCCACTCACCGGAGATCGTTCACGATCCGAACCGCCTGCGCCACCCCCTGCGACGAGTCGGCCCCAAGGGCGGTTACGAGTTCGAGCGCATCACGTGGGACGAGGCGTTCGCGATCATCGTGGAGCGTCTCCAGACCCTGAAGGCGGAGCACGGACCGGAGGCCGCCGCCATCTACACGGGCCGCGGCAGCTTCGAGCTCTCCCTGTGCGACATCTTCCAGCCCAGGGGGGTGGCGGTGTCGTCGGCCTCCAGCGTGCTGTTCCCGTTCGGCTCCCCCAACACCCTGGGGGTCGGCGCCCTGTGCTACGTGTCGTTCGCGATGATCGCGCCGCACGTGACCTTCGGCGAGATGTACATCTCCATGGACACCGACATCGAGCAGGCGCAGCTCATCGTCGTGTGGGGCGCCAACCCCGCCACCGACTCGCCGCCCCTCGCCCACGAGCAGATCAAGCGGGCGCGGGCGCGCGGGGCCGAGGTGGTGGTGATCGACCCGCGCCGCACCGAGACCGCGCGGCAGACCGGCGCCGAGTGGATTCCGCTCCGTCCCGGCACCGACGGGGCACTGGCCCTGGGGCTGATCCAGGTGCTGATCGAGGAGGAGCTGTTCGACGCCGCCTTCGTCCGTGACTGGACCGTGGGTTGGGAGGAGCTGAAGCAGTACGTCCAGCACTTCCGTGCCGAGGTGGTGGAGGAGATCACCGGCGTGCCGGCGGAGACCGTGCGTCGCCTGGCGCGGCGCATCGCCGCCGCCCGCGGCGCCGCACCGGTGATGTATACCGGGCTGGAGTACTCCGACAGCGGCGTCCAGGCGATCCGTGCGGTCTTCACCCTGTGGGCCGCGGCGGGCCAGCTCGACGTCCCCGGCGGCCTTCTGATCCGCATGCGCGAGAATCAGTTCCCGATCAATCGCGGCGGGCTGGTGGGCAACCCGGATGTACGCAAGGCCCTGGGCCGCGACCGCTTCCCGATCTACAGCCACTACCGCGGCGAGTCCCACGCCATCGCCCTCCCCGACGCGGTCCTCAAGGGCGAGCCGTACCCGGTGCGCGCCCTGCTCATCCTTGGCGGTTCGATCGTCACCGCCTGGCCGGAGCCGACGGTGTGGCGCGACACCCTGGGGGCGCTCGACTTCCTGGTGTGCATCGACCGCCACCTCACCGCCGACGCCGCCTACGCGGACCTCGTCCTGCCGGCGACCACGATGTATGAGATCACCTCGTACATGACCTACGGGCCGCTGTTCAAGATCCGCGAGCGGCTCGTCGCGCCGGTGGGCGAGGCGCGCGACGACTTTCACATCCTCGCCGAGCTTGCCCGGCGCCTCGGCTACGGCGAGCTTTACCCCCAGGACGACGAGGCGCGTCTGCGTCACGTCCTCGAAGGTTCGGGCTTCACCGTCGAGGAGGTGCGCGCCGCCGGCGGTTCGGTGCAGATCCCCACGGTCATGCACGAGTACAAGAAGTGGGAGAAGGGGCGGCTGCGGGCCGACGGCCGGCCCGGCTTCGCCACGCCAACCGGCAAGTTCGAGATCGCCTCCACCATCCTCACCGAGCACGGCTACGATCCGCTGCCCGTCTACACCGAGCCCGGCGAAGGACCCCTGGCGCGGCCCGATCTCGCACGCCGCTACCCCCTGGTGTTCAACTCCGGGGCGCGGATCTTCGCCGACTTCCGCTCCCAGCACCACGGTGTTTCCGGTCTGAGCCGCAAGGCGCCGGAGCCGCGGGTGACCCTGAACAGCGGAGATGCTGCGGAGCGGGGAATCACGGACGGGGACCAGGTCTACGTGGAGACCCCGCGCGGCCGCCTCAAGTACCGGGCGCGGGTCACGGACGACATCGTCGCCGGCGCCATCGACGCGAACATGGGCGGCGGCGGCCCTCTGGGTCCGGCGGCGTGGCAGGAGTGCAACGTAAACGACCTAACCGATCTCCGGCGCTACGACCCGATCAGCGGCTTCCCGGTCTACAAGGCCCTGCTGTGCGAGGTGGTGCGTGCGGCGAACGGCAGCGGGCCAGCGCCCGAGCCCGCCGAGGAGGATGCGAGCGAGGCGGCGGTGACGGAGGGCGCCGGGACGCCGCCGGAGCCGAGCCGCCAGGTCTACCTCGACCACAACGCCACGGCGCCGGTCCGCCCGGAGGTGCTGGAGGCGATGCTTCCCTACCTGCGGGAGGAGGGCGGCAACCCCTCCAGCCTGCACCGCCGCGGCACCGCCGCCCGCGACGCCGTGGAGGGGGCGCGGCGCAAGGTGGCCCAGGCCCTCAACTGCACGGCGCGGCGCATCGTCTTCACCGGCGGCGGCAGCGAGGCGGACAACCTGGCGATCAAGGGGGTCGCCCTCGCCGTGCGGGAGCGCGGCAACCACATCGTCGCCACCGCCATCGAGCACCCGGCGGTGCTCGCCGCCTGCCGGGGAATGGCCGCCCTCGGGTTCGAGACCACCGTAGTGCCGGTGGACGGCGACGGCCGCGTCGACCCGGACGACTTCGCGGCGGCGCTGCGCCCGGAGACGGTGCTGGCGACGGTGATGCTCGCCAACAACGAGATCGGGACCCTCGAGCCGATCGCGGAGCTCGCCGCCATCGCGCGCTCTCGCGGGGTCCTGTTCCACACCGACGCGGTGCAGGGGCTGGGCAAGGTAGCCATCGACGTTGAGGAGCTGGGGGTCGACCTCCTCTCCCTCTCCGGCCACAAGGTGCACGGCCCGAAGGGCGTCGGCGCCCTCTACCTGAGGCCCGACGTGCCGCTCACGGCGCTGATCGACGGCGGCGGCCAGGAGCACGGGCTGCGCGCCGGGACCGAGAACGTCGCCGGCATCGTCGGCTTCGGCAAGGCGTGCGAGCTGGCGGTACGCGCCCTCAACCACGGCGAGATGCGACGGGTGGCAGGCCTCCGCGACCGCCTGGAGGCGGGGATCCGCGAGCTGGTGCCGGCGGCGCGACTCAACGGCCATGCCACCGAGCGCCTCCCCAACACCCTCAACATGACCCTGCCCGGTACCCGCGGCGAGTCCCTGGTCCTGATCCTCGACCGCCACGGCGTCTACTTCTCGTCGGGCTCCGCCTGCAAGTCGGGCAACCCGGCGCCGTCCCACGTCCTCACCGCCATCGGCCTCACCGACGAAGCGGCCCATTGCGCGATCCGCCTGTCGCTGGGCGTGGGCAACCACGAGGCGGACGTGGACTACGCCCTCACCGCGTTCGGCGAGGTGCTCCGCGACAGCCAGCGCAGTGTCCGCTTCGTCGCGTGCCGGTGACGGCGCCATCGCCCGTATCGTCTCCTCCACGATCCCCGTGGTATAGGGGGCTCATGGCAAGGGCGATCTGGAACGGCAAGGTCATCGCCGAGAGCGATGACGTGGAGGAGGTGGAGGGCAACCTCTACTTCCCGGCCGCGAGCGTGCGCCAGGATTACCTGAGGCCCAGCGTTACCACCACGGAGTGTCCCTGGAAGGGGACGGCGGCCTACTTCACCGTGGTCGTGGACGGCGTGGAGATCCGGGACGGGGCGTGGTCCTACCGGGAGCCGAGGCCGGCCGCCGCCCACATCCAGAGGAGGATCGCCTTCGGTCGCGGCATCGAGGTCGAGGAGTAGGGCTCGGCGGGAAGAGATCCCCGACGGTCGGGCGTGGTGACCGGGCGCGTGTCGCGCCACACAATGGCGAACCCACCATGGACGGTGTCGGCTCCGTTTCCCATGGGCCCACCGACGGATCGCGCACCGCGACCGCACCACCGCATCCCGTCGCACGACGCAATCTACGCCAGGCGCCCTGTCGCGGGCGGGCAGGGTACACTGACGGTCGCCGGGGACTCGAACGAGATCGGCCGATGAGAGGCAGAGTACCTAGCGACCGTACCCGCATGCCAGATCGAACGAGCGGAGTGAGCTCGATGGCGACCCGAGCAACGACATCGCGATCAACGACCATCGGGAACCGCTCTCGCAGGGACCGGCAGGGACGATCGGTCACCGCGGCTACACGGGTGGCTCGCATCGTCCTGTGGTCCATGCTCACGGTCGCGACGCTCACGGCCCCGCAAGCCGCTCCGGCGGAACCGGCGCAGATCGATGTCGAGGAGGCCAGGGACTGGATCCAGGAGATGAAGACCTCGCCGCGCGGCCCCTTCTCACGCATCCGCTGGTTCTGTCGCGACGGCAGCCTTCTCCCCCCCAAGCCGTATGCCTGCAAGGAACGTGGAGGCGGCGTGCAGCACGGGGAGCTGGACCCCCGCGCCTGTGTGCTCCGCGATGCGGGCTACCGCATCGCCAATGTCCTCGCCGACATCGATCCCGAGGCGTTCTTCGCCGGCCCCGGGTCGCAGGAGGCCCTGAAGCAGATCCTTCTGGAACGATTTCTGGTGGAGCGCGACGACGGCTGGATCTTCCGCAACGCGCGCTTCTATCACGGCGCCCTGCAGGCCGAGGACGAGTCCTGGGCGGCCTACAACCTGTTGCTGGCGATGGTGCGGGCAACGGCATGGCGAGTCGACCGCTACACCTTGTTGCGCGAGGCCGCGAGGCGCCTGTCCCATCGGCAAGATGGACCGACGATCGGCGAGGTCCGCGGGCTGACCGCCTCCCTGGTCGAAAAGGATCCGGGCTTCGCGTCAGTGCGCAGCAAGATCCACGGATGGCCGGATGCGGAGGATGCGCGGCGGGTCCGGGATTACGCCGCACGCCATGGGGAACGCGAGCTGCAAACGGACTACGAACGCCTTGCTGAAAGAATCGACGCCCTGTATCGCGTCGACGTCGGCGAGCGCATCTCCGCCCTTACGCGGCAACGAATCACCCCGGCGCTGGACACGGCGTTGCGCGACGCCGCGGCACAGCTCGACGGCGCGAGCGACCCCGAGACGCGGCTCGCGGTGAGCGGTGCCCTGCTGGCGGCGATCCGCGAGCAGGTGATGCGGTCCCCACGCGCGGCCCTGACCGCGCTCGATGCCAGCGTGGCCCTGGAGCACGAGGCGTTCGCCGCAGCCAACCACCTGAGAGGGGAGCTGGCTGGGAGCAGTCGACGCCGCCGGCTCTGCTGGATCGGCCACCTCAACGACGCCCTCTATGGGGTCGGGCTGCTCTCCCAGCGCCAGCGGCAGGCGATTGCCGGAAGCCTCGCAGTGCTGTCCGTCGACACCCTACCCCTCGCCCAGTACCGGGCAGAGGTCTCCGATCTCGCGCGTGTCCCCGGTTGGGCCGACCGGCGACTCCGCTTCCATTTTCAGACTGCGGTCGATCATCTGGCCGCCATCGAGCCACTGGTCCAGGGGTACTTCGATGACCGACTGCGCAGCTCCCCGCTGCTCGCCTACACGGCGATCGTCGATAGCCTGATGGACGACGCCAACCGTGCCGCGGGCGCACACCATGAGCTATTCGGCCGCTCCGTGGTCACCGGTCTCCGGCCCCTGAACGCCGGCCTGGCGCGAGGCCTTCTGCGCGTCGCAGGAGAGGGCCGGTGGGACACCCAGGCCATCTACATCCTGCCGTCCACGGCCAGCGAGCTGTTGCCAGTCTCCGGGATCTTGACCCTCGGCGAGGGCAACGCGCTCTCCCACGTCCAGTTGCTGGCGCGCAATCTCGGCATCCCCAACGTGGCGATGGATGCGCACCTATTGCCGTGGGTAACTTCACGGCGCGACCAGCGGGTGGTGCTCGCGGTGAGTCGCGGTGGAAACGTGGGGCTGTACGACGATGGGCCGTCCTGGGATGACCTGCTCGACTCGCGGCCCGACGCCGCCCGAGGGAGGCTGCGGGTCGAACCGGGCAAGCTCGACCTAGGCACGGTTCGCTTCATCCCCCTGAGCCAGCTCGGCGCGAAAGATTCCGGGCGCCGGGTCGGGCCCAAGGCGGCACACCTCGGGGAGCTGAAACGTCGCTATCCAGAGGCGGTCACCGAGGGGCTGGTCATCCCGTTCGGTTTCTTCCATGCCTTGCTACAACAGCCGTTGGAGGCGGGCGGGCCGCCGACGCAGGAGTGGATGGAAAGGCAATACGCGGCGCTGGCGGCGATGGAGGCAGCGCCGGAGATCCGCCGACAGGCGCTGGCGGATTTCCTCGCCCGGGTCCGTGAGTGGATCGAACGGGCCGATCCGGGGGAGGCGTTCCGCTGCCAGTTGCGCGGTGCGATGGCGTCTCAGTTCGGCGATGACGGCAGTTACGGGGTCTTCGTGCGCAGCGACACCAACGTCGAGGACCTGCCCGGCTTCACCGGGGCAGGGCTCAATCTCACCGTGCCCCACGTCGTCGGGGTCGACAACGTGTTCCGGGCGATCGCCCGCGTGTGGGCCTCGCCGTTCAGCGACCGGGCCTTCAGTTGGCGCCAGGCCCATCTGGACGATCCGTTGCACGTCTTTCCTTCGGTACTCCTGCTGCGCAGCGTACCGGTGGAGAAGTCGGGCGTGATGATTACGGTCGACGTGGACACGGGCAGGGCGGGCTCGCTGTCGATCGCCGTAAATGAGGGTATCGGCGGCGCGGTCGCGGGGCAGGCGGCGGAGGAGCTCCGAGTGGAGCAGGCGAGCGGCAGGGTGCGACTTCTGGCCGAGGCGACCGCGCCGACCAAGCGATCTCTCCGGCCCGAGGGCGGTCTGGCCGAGGTCCTCGCGAGCGGGTCGGAACGGATCCTGGAGCGGTCGGAGATCGATCGATTGGTGGCGCTTGCCCGTGACCTCCCCGAGCGCATGCCCTCCCTGCACGACGACCAGGGTCGGTCGCTGCCGGCCGACGTCGAGTTCGGATTTCTCGACGGGAAGCTGGTGCTGTTCCAGATCCGCCCGCTCGTCGACAGTCCGGCGACGCGGCGGAATGCGTTCCTCGCCGCCATGGACCGGAGCATCCTGGGCCGTGCCGATCTGCCGATCGATCTGGCGCAGGTGCCGTCGAACACAAGTGAGGCACCGGGGGAACCATGAGACGGTTGCGGTCATGGCTTTGGTCAGGTCTCCTGGCCAGCGTGCTGTGCATGCCCACGCCGGGGGCAGCCTATCCCCTCGACGGCGGCCCACAGACCGGCATCGCCCGACTGCAGGGCTACCGTCTCGCCCAGCAGGGGGAAGTGCCAGGACCCCAACAGCCGCCCGGCGCATTGCTGCCGACCGAAGCCGTCGATCTCCGCCTGACGGGGCTACGGGAGTTCGGCCTGCCGGAACCCGATAAGGGGTTCTCCGATGCGGTGAAACGTCTGCTCGGCGGGCGCGCGGACCGCTACGGCGTCGCGGTGCTCGATCTCAGCGAACCGGGCCAGCCGCGGTATGCCGAGCACCGCGTCGGGACGCGCTTCAATCCCGGTAGCGTCGGCAAGCTGGTGGTGGCCATCGCCCTGTTTCAGGGATTGGCCGATCTCTATCCCGACGACATCGAGGCCCGCCGACGGGTGCTGCGCGAGACCGAGGTGGTAGCGGACGACTACATCAAGATCGACCGTCACGACGTACCCTTCTGGGATCCTGCCAGGCGCCGGCTCACCCACCGCCCCCTGGCGGTCGGGGATCGGGCCAGCCTCTATACCTACCTCGACTGGATGTTGTCGGCGAGCTCCAACGCCGCGGCGAGCATGGTGATGCAACACTGCCTGCTCATGGCCCACTTCGGCAGGGACTACCCCGTCAGCGCCGAACGGGCGGCGGCCTTCCTTCGCGATGCGCCCCGCGGCGAGCTCTCCGAGCTGCTGGCGCGGGTCCTGCAAACGCCCCTGGTGCGTAATGGCCTGCCGGTGGAGGGCCTGCGGCAGGGCAGCTTCTTCACCCACGAGGGCAAGCGCCACGTCCCCGGGACGACCAGCTACGCAACACCCCGAGCACTTCTGCGCCTGCTCCTGCTGCTGGAACAGGGCCGGCTGGTCGACCCCTTCTCGAGCCGTGAGATGAAGCGCCTGCTCTATCTGACCCAGAAGCGAATACGGTACGCCTCCGCCCCTGTGCTCGGCGACGCCGCGGTGTACTTCAAATCGGGCTCGCTGTATCGCTGCGCCCCTGAACCCGACTTCCACTGCGGTAAGTACCAGGGGAACGTGGTGAACTTCATGAGCTCGGTGGCCATCGTCGAGGCCCCGGCCCGATCTCACGACCTCTTCTACCTGGTGGCCGTGATGTCCAACGTGCTGCGTGACAACCAGGCGGTCGCGCACCAGACCCTGGCGACCCGGTTGCACCGGCTGATCAGCTCATACCATCCAGGTGGGCGAGCTGCGTCGGCGACTGCTCCGCAATGAGGTCATCGAGGGCGACGATCAGCCGCCGCAGCCACTCCCCCCCGCGGGCGTCGTGGGCGAGGGCCACGGCGATATAGCGGCGATCATCGCGTTCCACGATGGCACTGTCGGCATGCCACGTCCGCCAGGTCCCGGACTTGCGGAAGACCCTCGCCCCGGGGCGGGCCTCTTCCAGCCCCTTGACGAACTTGTGGTGGATCGCCGACTCGCCGAGGATGGCCTTCATCTCCCGGCTCGCCTGCGGCGACACGAGCCGTCCCGTATCCAGCAAGTAATAGAAGCGGGCGACCTGCAGAGCCGTGGCGCCGTGGGAGAGGTGGTGCAGGGGATCGCGTTTCCAGGCACGCCCCTTTCCGTACTCCTTGCCTACCCATAGCCCGCCGTTGTAGTCCCGGCTGTAGAGTCGGTAGCGTGGCGATTGTAGAAGCTCGGCCGTGTAGGCCATGCCGACCCGGTGGAGCATCTCCGTCGCCGCCGTGTTGGAGGAGTTGCGGATCATCCGCGTCAACGTCGCGCGAGCTTCATCACCGAAAGCGAGGCTGCCGTCGGCGATGCGCTGGAATGCGCCGAGCAGGATGGCGATCTTCGGCAGGCTGGCGGCATACATCATCTCGTCGCCATTGACGGAGGCGAGCCGCGGCCGGCTAGTATCGGTGATGTCGACCAGGGCAATGGTTAGCGCCTTGCGCTTGACCGCCGGCATGAGGCCGAGGCGGCTCACGGCCTGCTCCAGCCCGCGTTGCAACGCGAAGTCCCGCGAGTTTCGCAGCGACGGCTGATCTGCAACGGCGCTCGTGCCCATGGCGAGCAGGAGGAGCAACACGATGGCCGAGAGCCAGGAGTAAGTAGCGGTCTTCATGCGCTTCGCATCGGTGGCCGAATCGTTCCCTTTATCGGTGTGAGGCGAGGGTTCCGGTACAGTCACCGAGCGGCCACTCGTGTCCCGGAAATAACCCACGTCCATGTCAAAAATGCGGGAGCCTACTGAGCCGCAAGGAGAGGATCAAGCCACCGGTGATGTAGCGCGCAGCGCCGCCGTGCGTGCCGGCCTGCTGTTCGTCGACTTTTTCCTGATCATCACCGCCTACTACCAGTTGAAGCCGGCGAGCCGGTCGCTGTTCATCGAGTACCTCGGGGCCGACCGCCTGCCGTACGTGTGGATCGCGACGGCCGTGGTGCTGGGCGGGACCATGGTGGTCTACCACCATCTCGTGGAACGGGTCCGTCGTTTCTCGCTGGTGCTCGCCACGACCCTCGGCTTCGCCATCACCCTGGTGGGATTCCGCCTCCTTCTAGCCGACCCCGGGCCTGCCGTCGCCGCTGCGTTCTACGTCTTCGTGGACATCTTCAGCGTGGTGCTGGTGGAGCAGTTCTGGAGCCTGACCAACAGTCTCCACACCACCGAGGACGGTAAGCGCTGGTACGGAGTGGTGGGCGCGGGCGGCCTGAGCGGCGGCGTCGCCGGAGGAGGGATCGCCGCCGCCTTCATCGAGCTCACCCCCGCGACCACGGCCGACCTCCTGCTGGTGGCCGCCTCCATTCTGCTGGTGGTCGTCGCCCTCACCATGGCGATGGCGCGACTCGGCCTATATCGCGAGACCGCGCCGGGGCCTAGCGTCCCGGTGGTCGGCCACGGGTGGCGGATCCTGGCAGGCAGTCGCTATCTGCTGCTGATCGCCCTGCTGTTGTTCCTGGCGCAGCTCGCGCAACCGGTGATCGAGTTCCAGTTCATGAGCACGATCGAGCGGGCCTATGGGCAGCAGGACGCCCGTACCTCCTTCCTGGCACTGTTTTTTAGTGTAATGGGTCTCTTCTCAATCGGTGTCAACCTCGCCTTCACGCCGCTGGTCCACCGGCTGTGGGGTGTGATCGCAGGGCTGATCGTGCAGCCGTTGGTCCTGGGAGCGAGCGTGGTCGCCTTCGTCCTGCACCCTTCGCTGGGGCTCGCCTCCGTCATGAAGGTCGCCGACCGCGGCCTCTCCTATTCGATCAACCGAGCGTCGCGGGAGCTTCTCTACGTGCCGATCGAGCCGCACTTGATCTACCAGGCCAAGGCGTGG
>JASFUG010000059.1:0-11786 GCA_050050395.1 Nitrospirota bacterium | reverse complement strand
ACCGGAACGGCCCCGTGGGCATGGTTGAGGTGATGTTCGAGCGTCGCTTCGCCCGGTTCTTCGCCGAGGACCACCACTTTGGCTAACGACTCTGGGTCACGATGAGCTGCTGCGCATGCAACGATCGCTGCGAAAAGATTCGCACCTGGGTCGATTAGATAGCAGAGGCATCTTTAATTCGTTGAGAATTACCGCGTAAGCTATTGAGTAAACGATGTCCGTGGCAGATGTGAATCCCGCCTTACGGGTCGCCGGAGTGGCCGTCGACGCAGTGCGTCCGACGTTTGCGCGGGTCTCGTTAGGGGCACTGCGGCGGAACCTTCGCCGCCTGCGCGCCCGGCTGCCGGACGCTACTCAGGTGATCGGGGTGGTGAAGGCGGAGGCGTACGGCCACGGTGCGGTCCCGGTCGCCCGGACATTGCTGGAGGAGGGGGTCACGTTCCTCGCCGTCGCCCTGGTGGAGGAGGCGCGGGTACTGCGCACGGCCGGCGTGACCGCGCCGATCCTCCTCCTCACCCCCGGCTATCAAGTGGACGCGGTGGAGGTGGTGGCCCTCGATCTCACACCGACGGTCAGCGATCTCGGCGAGCTGGCCGCGCTGGCCTCGGCAGCCTCCGAGCGGCAGCTCGGCGTCCACCTGAAGGTGGATACCGGGATGGGCAGGATCGGCTTCGACCGGACGGGGCTGGCGCGTGCCCTCGATCTTCTGTCGGTCTCGCCGCACCTGCGCCTGGCGGGATGCATGAGCCATCTCGCATGCGCCGACGAGGACGCCGCGGCGATCACCCTGGAGCAGATCGAGCGATTTCGTGCCTTCCGCGACACAGTGATCACCGCGGGCTTCACCGATGCGGCGTTTCATCTGGCCAATACCGCCGGTCTCGTGCGTTTTCCCGAAGCATGGTTTGACGCCGTGCGGCCGGGAATCGGGCTCTACGGATACGGTGCGACCGAAGGGGTGGAGCTGGAGGGCGTGCTCTCCCTGCAGAGCCGAGTTGTTCGTCTCCGCGACCTTCCGGCGGGGACGACCGTCGGGTACGGTTGCACTTTCCGTTGCCGGCGCGCGACGCGCATGGCGATCCTGCCGATCGGCTACGCCGACGGTGTGTCGCGCGCCCTGTCCAATCGTGGCGAGGTGTTGATCGAAGGGCGGCGCTGCCCGATCATCGGCCGGGTGAACATGGACCTGACCTGCGTCGACGTCACCGACGTGCCGCAGGCACGCGAGGGGAGCCCGGCGGTCCTGATCGGCGGCCAGGGTCGGGAGACCATCTCTGCACAGGATATTGCTGACTTGTTGGGGACGATCCCCTACGAAGTGCTGTGCAACATCAGTGCGCGGGTGCCACGGGTGTACGCGGAGTAGCACGCGAGCGCGCCGGGAGCCGTCCTGACTTGTGGTACGCACGCTGCGACCGATACCGCTTCGTTGGAGGGGGCTGGAGTATCGGGGTGCCGCGGCTGTCCCCCCGGGCGCCTCGGTTGCCCGTTTGGCCCGTGTCAAATAAGGTCCGTGACGTGGTGTGATTCACTGCGTTTGGAGGGAGAGCCATCGTCGTCGTCGAGCAGATCGGTAGGGTCAGTCTCGGCCTGGTGAACACCGCCGGGGCGATGGGCATGCTGATGCTCGACCTCGTCCGCTGGCTACCGCGTCGGCCGCTGCGGTTCCGCAACCTCCTGCGTCAGATGGAGGTGGTGGGCGTCAACTCGACGTTCGTCGTCCTGCTTACCGGACTGTTCACCGGCATGGTGCTGGCCCTCCAGTCGTACAACGGATTCGCCCGGTTCGGGGCGGAGAGCCTGGTGGGGACGGTGGTCGCCTTGTCGGTGTTGCGCGAGCTCGGACCGGTGCTCAGCGGGCTGATGGTGACCGCCCGCGCGGGCTCGTTGATGGCGGCGGAGCTCGGCACCATGCGTGTCACCGAGCAGATCGATGCGCTCTATACGATGGCCGTGAACCCGGTTCACTACCTGATCGTCCCACGGGTCACCGCGTCGGTGCTGGTGGTGCCGATGCTCGTGGTGTTGTCTGACTTCGTCGGGATCCTCGGCGGCTACCTGGTAGGCGTGAAGCTCCTGGGTATCAATTCGACCCTGTACATCCACAAGACCGTGCAGTTCGTGGAGTTCGCCGACATGGCTAACGGGCTGCTGAAGTCGGCGATCTTTGGCTTCATCCTCTCGGTGGTGAGCTGTCACTTCGGGTTCAACGCCCGGGGTGGCGCCGCCGGCGTGGGACGGGCGACGACCGAGGCCGTCGTGTACTCATCCGTGCTCATTTTGGTCTTCGACTACATCCTTACCTCTCTCCTGTTCGGCGCGTGATCCGGCTCGAAGAAATTAGCAAGGCGTTCGGGTCGCAGGTGGTCTTTCGGGATCTCAACCTGACGATCCGCAAGGGGAAGTTCACCGTCATCCTCGGGCCGAGCGGTACGGGAAAGTCGGTGCTGCTGAAGCACATCGTGGGCTTACTCAAACCCGATGCGGGCAGAATCTATATGGAGGACAAGGACATCACCGACATCAACGGCGAAGAACGCCAGGCGCTGATGCGCCGCTTCGGGTTCGTCTTCCAGAGCTCCGCGCTGTTCGACTCCATGAATGTTCTCGAAAATCTCTCCTTCGGCCTGCGCGAGAATGACCTATGTCCTGCCGAGGAAATTCCCACGCGTGTGGCGCAGGAGCTGGAGCGCGTCGAGCTGCCGGGTATCGAGCACAAGATGCCGGCGGAGCTCTCCGGCGGTATGCAGAAACGCGTCGGCCTGGCGCGGGCGACCATCATGGAGCCTGAGATCATGCTCTACGACGAGCCGACTACCGGCCTCGACCCGCTCACCACGGTGCATATCAATCGCCTGATCATGGCGGCCAAAGAAGCGCTCGGGAGCACCGTGGTGGCGGTGACCCATGATGTGAAGAGCGCCCTGGAGATGGCCGATCACATCGCCTTCCTTGACGAAGGGAGGGTGTTGGCCGAGGGTACGCCACAGGAGCTCTGCGCCAACCCCGAACCGAGACTACAGGAGTTTCTCAACGCCCGCGGCGAAGTAGCGGGGGTGTGTTCGGACAAAGTCGACCGGTAGGCTTCGGGAATCTCGTGCGGTGGCCGTTGAGAGCATCATGACGCCGGTAGATGACCGTGGTCGCAGCCATCGAGGGACACTCAATCTGAACATCCGGGACAGCGATGGCTATTGAGACCAAGGTCGGCTTTTTCGTCATCCTGGTGGCTGTGCTGCTCTTCATCCTCAGCACCCGTCTCGAGGAGGGAGAGGTCAAGGAGGGCTACACGCTGACCGTGCGGTTCAAGACCGTGGACGGCCTGGAGGAGAACGCACCGGTGCGAATCGCCGGTGTCAAGGTCGGGCAGGTGGAGTCGATCACCCTCGACGAGGGACGGGCGGTGCTGCGGCTGCTGGTGTCCAAAGGGGTTTCCATCCCGGTCGACTCGCGGGCCGAGCTGCGGACCGAGGGGCTGCTGGGCGAGAAATACCTCGCAATCATTCCGGGGAGTAACTGGAGCCAAAGGTTACGTGACACGGACACCGTCGCCGAGTCGGTGAGTCAAAAGAGCCTCGATGAGCTCCTCGGCTCGCTGGGTGAGCTGGCGGGAGACATCGGTGAGGTCACCGGCGTCCTGGCCGATGCCTTCGGCAGCGAGGAAGGCAAGGCTAATCTCAAGGCGATTCTGGACAATACTCGCGATCTCACCGCCAGCGTGAAGGATCTCGTCGCGCGCAACGACGAGCGGGTGGATCGCATCCTGGTGCAGATCGAGTCGCTGACGGCGGGGCTCGACCGGGTGGTCGCGCGCAACGAGGACCAGCTCACCGAGACCGTGGGCAACTTCCGCGATGTCTCCGGCTATGCGAAAGAGAAGTTGCCGAAGCTGGGCGACAACGTCCAGAAGCTGGTCGACAGCCTGCAGGTCCTGATCGCGGAGAACAGGGAGGGAGTGACCGACGCGATCACATCCGCGCGGAACGCCGCCATCGAGGCGGAGGACGCGTTCGGCTCGCTCGGCAGCGTCGCCCGCAAGGTGGACGAAGGGGAGGGGACGATCGGCCGGCTGATCAACGACGACACCACGGTGGAAGGACTGAACTCGGCGATTGCCAAGATTGACAAGTTCCTGAGCAAGCGCGAGCGGTTCCGCACGTATGTGAGCTTCGAGGGTGAGTCCCTCATGGATCGCGACGACTCGCGCGGCATCTTCACCCTGACCCTGCAGCCGTCCAAGGAGAAGTACTACCTGCTCGAGGTGGTGAAGCCCGCGGCGGGGGATGAGTCGGTGCGGCGCACCCGCACGGTGCGCGAGATCACCAACACCGGGACCGGTGCGGGAAGCGACTTCTATCCCGTCGACGTCACCCAGACCGTGGTCGAGGAAGAGGTGGAGGAGCAGCGCGGCAACATCCAGTTCTCTGCCCAGTTCGCGCGCCGGCACGGTGACCTGGCAGGCCGCATCGGGCTCAAGGAGAACACCTTCGGGGTCGGCGGCGACTACTTCCTCGCCCAGGATCGTGTCCGGCTGTCGCTCGACGCGTACGACTTCGACGGGGACTACACGCCGGGTACTAGCCCGCACATGAAGGCGAAGGGTCGCCTCGACCTCTTCACCTACTTCTTCCTCACCGCAGGCTACGACAACTTCTTGAACAACGAGGCCGACTCGGCGTTCGTCGGCGGCGGCATCACGTTCGAGGACGAGGATCTCAAGGACCTCCTCGGTTTCCTGCCGGTGGGCCAGTTGACGGAGTGACGCGCGCGCTTGTATCGGGCCGGTCATCCGTATCCATCGGGCGCGCCTCGGTGTTAAGTATTACGGATACGGTTCCGAATTGATCCATCCTCCAGTCTCCCGCATGTGCCGCGATAAGGAGTCAGAGTGTTTGCTTCGGGGGGCCGCCGGGCACCACTGTTCAAGGCCAAACCGTGTGATTTCACCGCCTTCGGTTTCGTGCGGTACACTTGTTACGTATCAAGGAGAGCGTTATGAACGGACGTTTTGGACGTGATTTCGTCCCGATCTTCGGCCTCGCCTTGGTCGCCGCGTTGACCGCCTGTGGCGGTGGGGGAGGGGGCGACGGAGATGGTCGGGAGCAGGTACTGGAACCCTTCACACCGGCTCCGACGCCAAGCCTGGCGACCACTTTTGACGACCGCCCCTTCGCGCAGGTCGCGGAGAGCGGTGACATCGAGGGGGTCCTCGGGGATGCGGAGGTCGTGGTTCTCAACAGCAGCCTGGACGACGTGGCTCCGGATGAAAGGGATCAGGCCATCACGGCAGTGGCTGCGGCGGTGAACCTCGCTTTCGGCTCGACGCAGCTCTTCGCGGTGGTCCGCGACGGGGAGGACGAGCTCACAAGCTCCAGCGTCGCGCCGGTGACCGCGTCGTCGATTCAGATCGATATCGAACGGTTCGAGCTCGACTGGGATCCGGATGAGGACGGTGACGGGCTGTTCGCGCGGCCCGGGGCGTGGAACGTGTGGGTAGACTTCCCCGGGGACGCGGAGATCAACGTCTTCGTGCAGTTCGAGGACGAGGATGGCCAGATCACCAAGACCTTCGGGATCGACCGGAGCGAGGTGGTGCGAATCGCGACCGAGAAGACCGAGATCGGTTTCCTCGGCGTCGATATCCTCTCCCTCGATGACGTCTCGTGGGAGATCAGCGAATTTCGTGCGCCGGGTGACGTGATCAAAGTGAATGGCAGCGGTCAGGTGGAGATCAAGGTGCCGAGGTTCAACAATCCGGAGGCGAACTTCGAGGTGGTGGATCTGCTCCTCGATTTTTCCAGTCCCGATGCCCTGCGGCGTCCAGAAGGCGGTGAGATCCGGTTGAAGTACGAGGATGCTATGCCGTTGGGTGGCGACGTGAACGCCACCATGGAGTTCGAGGGAGACAACGACGCCAAGGTGACGGTCGAAGGACTGACGTTCTGCGACGCCGAGTTCGAGTGGAACCTGAGCAACGGGATCCCGAAGCGATTGGAGATTCAGGACTGCTTCTGAGCCACCACCCTTGACCATCGAGGCGCGTACGGCTACCGTGCGCGCCTCTTTTTTGTCGAGGAGTTACACGTGCCCGCGAAGCCCTCTGCTGCGAAACGCGCCCGCCAAGCCCTGAAGCGTCGCGCCCGGAACCGCGCCTACAAGTCGGCCCTCCAGACCTCCGTCAAGCGTGTGGAGACGGCCCTCGCAGCCGGCGACAAGGAGGCCGCCAGAACCGCCCTGGCCGGTGCGTGCGTGCGCCTCGACAAGACTGCGGGCAAGGGCGTCATCCATCGCAATGCGGCGGCACGCCGCAAGTCCCGTCTCACACGACGGGTCAACGAGATGGCCTGAGTGCCGGTAGTGCGCCGTATCGGGCCGGCGCACGCGCCATGGAGCCGCGTGGCCTCGTCGTTTCTGTGCGTCCCGGAGATTGGACGCCCCCGGTCGCGATGGGGGAGAATCGGCCCGTAATCGCTGGTCTCTAACGGGAAAGAGAGCGTATCGGTGCGCCGTTGTGGAGTTATCTCGCGGGCTCGTCACTTGCCTCCCGGACTGGGGATCCCCGACTTGAGGAGCGATCAATGGAGAGACTGAGGAGAATCACGGCCGACGAGGTGATGACCCGCAACCCCTACGTCGTCTCCGAGCAGGAGACCCTCCTCGGAGCGATCGAGATCATGCGGGAGCACGACATCCGCCAGCTACCGGTGGTCGATGAGTCGGGGCGGCTGGTGGGGATCGTCACCGATCGCGATCTGCGCCAGTCGCTCAGCTCGCACCTGGATACCGAGCTTGAGACCGGCCAGGACGTCCTCGATACCTACGTCCAGGTGGGCGAGATTATGACCGGTGAGCCCCTCACGGTGCTGCCCGAAGACACGATGGACGAGATCATCGACGTATTGCTGTCGACCAAGGTAGGGGGTCTCCCGGTGGTCAACGTCGAGAACGTCCCGGTGGGCATGGTCAGCTACCTCGATGTCCTGACCGCCGTCCGGGATCTGTTCACATGATACGCGTCGCGGTCCTCATACTGGTCGTGGGATGGGCGGTGACGGCCTCGCCCTATGATGCAATCGAGGTGTCGAGCCCTGTTGTCATCGAGGGCCGCGTCGTACGGGGCGTGGACGTCAAGATCGATCGGGACCACGATAGCTTCGCCAGCCCCGAGCTGTTCGGCCACCATCGCGAGATCACCCGGGAGCTCAAGGTCGATGCGGCGGGCGGCGTCGCCGGCGCTGTGGTGGTCATCATCGACCCGGCGCGGGGCCGTGCGGCGGCGCCACGACAGCTGGAGCTGGTCAACGAGAATCTGGCGTTCTCGCCGCGGATGCAGGTCGCGACCGTGGGTTCGGATCTGGCGATGGTCAACCACGACGAGGTCTTCCACAACGTCCACGCCTTTCAGCACGGCCGCACGCTGTTCAACTTCGCGCTACCCAGGATAGACACGGTCCTCCATCACAAGTTGCGTCGGCCCGGACTGGTCTCGTTGCAATGCGACGTCGGCCACGAGTGGATGACCGCCTTCATCTACGTATCCACGCACCCCTATGCCGCCGTTACCGACGAGGCCGGCCACTTCCGCATCGACGGCCTCCCCGCCGGTGAGTATCGGCTCGCGGCGTGGCACGAGTGGCTCGGCGAGCTGGCGCCGGTGGCCGTGGATGCCACCGGTGGCGCGGAGCAGGATCTCGTCTACCACTCCGACAACCGTCTCGCCGAGCCATCGCCCTGGCTGGTCGGAGAGTGACGACAGGTTCTGCGTAGACTGTAGTTAGACATGCCTGCTAGTTGCCCGGCGGTCGGCGTCGGCCACCGCTACCAAATCCTCCGCTTCACCACTTACGGTGTCACCGTCCTGGCGATGTTCCTGGTGCCGGGATTGCGGCTGATCAAGTTCGACATTCCAGCGGATACCTACTACCTATGGGGCGAGCCGGCACGGGCGCTTCAGGTGATCCAGGCGTTTCTCTACTTCACCCTGGCGACGTTGCTGGTGATCCTGTGGTCCACCTTTCCCTTCGGACGGATGTTCTGCGGCTGGTCGTGCCCCGGCGGGCAGATGGCACGCCTCTCGCAGTGGCTGCGCAAGGGTTGGGGGAAACGGCGGCCGATCAGCCGCCACATCATCGCCGTCGTCACGGGCTTCCTGTTCGCCCTGCTCGCCCTGAACTGGTTCACCCACCTCGGGGTCCTCTGGGAGTGGGGCAGGCCGGGATTCGTCGGCGCCTGGGCGTGGGCCGGCGGCCTGACCGCATTGTTCTACGCCGAGGTCGCATTTGTGGGCTTCTTCTGGTGCGAGAAGCTGTGCCCGTACGGCTGGTACCTGGGGATCATGGCGCAGAAGAACCGCCTGCGTATCGCCTTCCACAACGTCGGCGATGCATGCGGTGAGTGCGCCGCCTGTGCCAAGGCGTGCCCGGTGGAGCTCGACCCGCGGGCCCCGGATTTCGAGCCCGACCGTTGTCTCACTTGCGGTACCTGTCTCGATACCTGCGCGGCGATCTTCACCAAGCGTGACGGGGTGCAGCCGCTGAACTGGGCGCACCGTTTCCCGGAGGTGTCCAACGTCGGCGGCGCATCGCACGGGAGTGTCCCGGGGCATGGCTGATGTACGCCGTTCGGTAGGGGTGTGGGCGAGCCGGACGCTGCTGACCGGTATTGCCATCGCGGCGGCGATGGGGTGTGGTGGCTCGGCAGCACGGCTCCGTGGCTACACCTACCCGCCCGATTTCCGTTACATCGCCCCACACGAGCTGAGCACGGCCATGGGACGTCTGGCCCTTGCGGTGGATCGCCTCGATGACCTCCTTCGGCCTGGTCCAGCCGGCGGTGATGCGCTCCAGGCGCAGGTTGTCGGCCAGCTCCGCGAGCTCGCGGGGATCGCCTCCGAATTGACTGCGGGGAGCGTGGGGACCAACCACCCGTGGCTCGACCACAACATCGAATCGTTCCGGCTGGACGTGGAGCTGGCGCGGCGCGCGGCAACCCACGATCCGCCGAATTATTACCTCGCCGGGAGCATTGCCGGGGCGTGTGGTTATTGCCACCAGCGTCAGGAATAGCCGCCCATCCCGCAGCGGCCTTCATAGCGTTCCACGGGCGCGATGTAGGTCTTCGTGTCGGCGATCGAGAGCACCGAGCTGCAGCCGTCGGTTACCCGCTCGGCCCGTTCGGCAGGATGGCGTGTGGCTGACGGCCCGCCGCGTTCAGCGCGCGAGAAACTCGGGGACCACCATGGGCAACGGGCCGACCTCGCCGACCTTGTCGACGAGGGGGATGTCGACGTCGACCAGCGGGATGTCCGGAACCGGAATGCGGATCGGTCCGCGTCGCTCCCAGCGCACCGGCGTGCCGGCGCGAATGCGCTCGAGATCGGCGATGCGCGCCTTGGCGCGGACCCGACCGCTAAGCACGTCGCCGAGGATGCTGTTGGCCGGCGATCGCAGGGGCTTTGGCAAGACCTCCGTGATCGCCTCCACCGCCGCCTTCTCTGCCGCGCGATCGACCAGGTCGAACACCGGTTGGGTAAATTTGGGAAGACGCGCCGCCTCCGCGAGGTCTTCGAGCTTGCGGATGACCGCGTCCTGGTCGAGAGCCCACGCGCCTTCGGCACATAGAGACAGGGCGACGACGACGGATGACAGAAGGAGAAATGGGGGCGAGGGGCGTGGCATGGGGCAAGTGCGAGTCCAGTGGAGGGAGGATCGGAGAAACTGCTCACCGGGACAAGGTCGAGGGAAGAGGCGATGTCTTCCGACCGCCGTCCAGATTCCTTCCCACGAGCCCGTCCCGACCGTGTGCGATGCCGAGCGAGCGGCGGTTGAGGCGCATCGAGTTGCCGATGACCAGCAGGCTGCTGACCAGCATCGCACTGGCGGCGAAGACCGGGGTCAGGCGGCCGGCCGCGGCAAGTGCGACCCCGACCAGGTTGTAGGTGAAGGCCCAGGCGAGGTTGGCTACCAAAGTACGGTGTACCCGCCGGGCCAGGTGGAGGAGGTCGGGTACGAGGCCAAGGTCGACGTGCAATGCCACCACGTCAGCCGCCGCGCGGGTGAGGTCGGTCCCACCGGCGATGGCGAGGCCCACAGGTGCAGCGGCCAGGGCCGGTGCGTCGTTGATGCCGTCCCCCACCATGAGAGGTACCTTGCCGTCCGCCACGAGCGTACCGATGGCGGCGATCTTTTCGTCCGGCAGTAGGCCACCGCGGGCCGTTATTGGAACGGGAAGTGCGGTGGCAAGGCGAGAGACGTTGTCCGCCGTGTCGCCACTCAACAGGTGGAGCGGATAGCCCATGGCTGCGAGCCTCGTCAACGCCGGCTCGGCGCTGGATTGTAGCCGTTCTCCCAGGCGTACTGCGCCTCGCACCGTGCCATCCCAGCCGACGTACATCCAGCGGCCGGCCGGAAGCTCCGCGAGCAACGGCGGGACTTGGAGGCCTTCCTCCGTCAGCCAGTCGAGGCGGCCGATCCACCATCTCCTGCCGTCGCCGTCGCCGTCGCCGCGCACGCCACGCCCGGGCACCGTCCGCAGGTGCACCAAGGGCACCGGCGTGGTGTCGCCCACCCAGCGAGTCAGGCTGCGGCCCAACGGGTGCTCGGAGCGTGCCTCCAGCGCCGCGATCGCCTCGCGCAGGCGGTCGGTCGTGGTACCGGCGTCGGTGACCACCTCTGCCACGTCCATCTCGCCGGAGGTGAGGGTGCCGGTCTTGTCGAAGCACACCGCGTCCACGGCGGCCAGGCGTTCGAGCACCGCGGCGCTGCGAATCAGAAGACCGTTCCGGGCCGCGACACCGAGGCCGACCCACAGGGCCATGGGGGTGGCAATGCCGAGGGCGCAGGGACACGCGATCACCCACACAGCGAGGCCGTGCAGCAGTGCCCCGCCAGCACCGATGATGGGCCGCCAGTAGAGGAACGTGAGCGCACCGCACGTGAGGACCACCGGCGTGATCCAGCCCGCGACACGATCCGCGACCCGTTGGGTGGGGGCGCGCTGATCCCGGGCCTCGCGCATCAGTGTCGCGATACGATCGAGGAGCCGCGCTCCGGGCGGGGCATCGACGCGCATGGTGAAGGCGGCGTCGATACTCACCGTTCCGGCCCGCACGACTGTTCCCGCATCGATCGTCACCGGCTCCGCCTCACCACTCAATGCCGCCTGATCGATGTGGCCATCGCCGTCGAGGCACTCCCCGTCGGCCGGTATACCCTCGCCGGGGCGGACCTGGATCGTGTCGCCGACCCACAGCTCAGCGGCAGGGACCTCGTGCCACTTACCGTCATGGCCGCGGCGACGGGTGGTCGTCGGGGCGAGCTCTAGGAGCTGCTCGATGGCGTCGGTGGTGCGCGCCTTGGCACGCGCCTCCAGGTAACGGCCGAGGGTGATCAGGACCAGCAGCCAGGTCGCCGTGTCGTAGAAGACCTCACCGCCACCGCCAAGGGTGGTACGCACCGACAGAGCGAATGCAGCGAAGGTGGCGATGCCGATCAGGGAGTCGATGGAGAAGGTCAGGCGCCGAAGCTCTTCCATAAAGCGCCGCAGCAGCGGTACGCCGATGAGCAGCATCACCGGCGTTGCGAAGCCGAGCAGCAGGTATTCCAGCAACAAGTTGAACCGCGTGGCGTCCGCCTCGGCCCCGAGCAGGGTATGTGGCAGGGCGAAATACTCCCCATACCGGGCGAGGGAAAAGACCATCACGTTGAGGGCGAAGAACAGCCCGAAGCCGAGGCGCAGCATGAGCCTTTGGTCCGCACCGGCCTCCCCCTTCACGCCGCTTACTCGCA
>JASFUG010000058.1:0-11904 GCA_050050395.1 Nitrospirota bacterium | reverse complement strand
GCTCCCGTGAGCTCCAGGCGATCGTGGAAGGCAGTGGCCGTGGTCACCGCCTCCTGACCGATCATCGCATCACAGATCAGCAGGGTCTCCCTGGGCTTGGTACGCCCGGCGATCTTCTCCAGCTCCCGCATCAGCGGCTCGTCCACCACCAGGCGGCCGGCGGTATCGAGGAGCACCACGTCGTGCCCGTTGGCCCGCGCGTGACCGACGCCACGGGAGCAGATGCCGGGGGCGTCCCCGCTGTCCTCGCTGAACACGGGGATCGACAGCCGCTCGCCCAGCAGCTTGAGCTGGTCGATGGCCGCGGGACGATAGATGTCGGCGGCGACCAGCAGCGGTTTGTGGCCTTCCTCTTTAAGGTTCCGCGCCAGCTTGGCCGCCGTCGTGGTCTTACCGGAGCCCTGCAACCCCACCAGCAGGAGGACCGCCGGCGGCTTCCCGGACAGGTTGAGGCTCGGATCGCCACCGCCCATGAGCTCGGTGAGCTCCTCCTGGCAGATGCGCGTGAAGTGGTCACCCGCGCTGACCCGGACCTGCTCGTCCCCGCTGCCGGCCTTGAGCTTCACCACCTGCCCGAGGGTCTCCTCCTTCACCCGCGCGAGGAACCGCTTCGCAACCTCGAGCGAGACGTCCGCTTCGAGGAGCGCCCGGCGCAGGTCGCGCAGGGCGGTATCGATATTCGCCTCGCTCAGCGCGGTCTCACCCCGGAGACGCTGGCGGGCGGCACGAAAACCTTTGGTGAGGACCTCAAGCATAACGGTAGATCGAGTGCGGGAGAGCGGATATACCAGATTTGGCGTGGTGCGCGGAGCCGCCTGGCAAAGTTTTTCTCCATTGCCCCGCCACCGGGCGGGACGCGGCACGGGTACCAGACCCGTACCGGGTGTCTCTCCCGGAAGGTGGTCCAGCGCCCTTCGAGTGTCCACTTCCCTCGATCCGATCGCGGTGGCTGCGCTGTCACCATGCCGGCGGAAAAGAATCCATGGACGGCATTACCTGTCTGGAAATGCCAGAATTTTCAGGCGTTTAATTCTGACCTCGCCTGCGCCGATACGCTCCGACAGACCCCGCCGTGGCAATGCGTCAGCACCGGCAACCGGGTCTGACCGCAATGCGCCGGATTCCCCACGCCCCACGCCTGCTCCTCCTCCTCCTCGCCCAACCCGGCGTGGCCCTGGTGGCGTTCAGCCTGTTCACCGCCTGGATGGGATGGCAGGCGTGGCACCTCGAGTTCGACGGCTCCACGCAACGCATCCTCGTCCAGACCCCCGAGCAGCAAGCGTATCAGGCGCGGATGCAGGAGATCTTCGGCGGTGACCACACGGTGTTCGTCGGTCTCCATCCCCCGAGCGGCGACCTCTTTCAGCCCGCCGTGCTCCACAAGATCGACCGGCTGAGCCGCGAGCTGGAGGCCCTCCCAGGGGTGTTGGGGGTCACCAGCCTCACGCAGGTGGGCGTGATCCGCGGCAGCCCGGAGGGACTGGAGGTGCGTCCACTGCTGGAGGAGATCCCGACCGACCCGCGCGGGCTCGCCGCGGTGCGGGCCGAGGCCCTGGACAACCGACTGCTGCGCTCGAACCTGATCTCCGCCGACGGTCGGTACGGGGCGCTGGTCGTGGACCTCGACCCCTCGCCCGCCGGCAACGCCATTCGCTACGCCACCCTCAGCGCCGTGCGTACCATCGCCCAGCAGGCGTCCGGCCCGGAGGAGATCGTGGTGGCCGGCGCCCCCATGGTCGGCTACTCCTTCCGCGAGATCATGGCGCAGGACCTCCTGCGCCTGGTGCCGTGTACCGTGGCCCTGGTGGGCATCACCCTGTGGTTCCTGTTCCGCCGCGTGCGCGCGGTGGTGCTGCCGCTGATCGCCGTGACGGCGAGCATGGTCTGGACCCTCGGCCTGATGCGTCTGCTGCACGTTCCGATGTCGATGGTGACCACCGCGCTGCCGCCGGTGCTGATCGCGGTGGGCGTCGCCTACGGCGTCCACGTGGTGGCCGCGTATTGGGGGCAGCTACGCAGCGGCAGTCGCGAGCGCGGCCCCAGCCGCCGGACCATGACCCGGGTGGCGTGGCCGGTCGCGCTGTCCGCCTTCACCACCATCGCCGGCTTCGGCTCCATCTCCCTCAGCGAGGTGCGTACCCTGCAGGAGTTCGGGTTCTTTTCCATGGCAGGGGTTCTGTTCTGCATGGTCACCGCGGTGACCGTGGTGCCCGTCGCCCTGCGACTCTTCCCGGTCGAGGACTGGGAGCACCGTCGTCAGCGGCGTCGCCCGTGGCCGCTGGAGCGATGGCTGCGCCGCGCGGGGGATCTCACCGCGCGCGAACGTGTGGGGATTGCGGTGGTCGCCGCGCTGATCATGTGCTTCTCCGTTGCGGGCATCCTGCACATCCGGGTCGACACGGACTACCTCCGTTACATCGCCCCGCGGGAGGCGATCCGCCAGGCGGTGGACTTCTTCAACGACCACCTCGCCGGTGCCAACACCTTCACCGTCGTCTTCGAAGGCGAGGGCGAAAACCGGTTCAAGGAACCCGACGCCCTCGCCTTCCTGAGCGGCTTGCAAGAATTCATCGCGAGCCAACCGGGCATCGATACCACCACCTCCCTGGCCGACTACGTCAAGGTGATGAATCGCGCGTTGCACGACGACGCGCCACAGGCCGAACGCCTGCCGGACACCGCCGCGGAGGTCGGCCAGCTACTTCTCCTGTTTTCCCTGGGGGAGGAGACGGGCCTCCTCAATCCCTACGTCAACTACGACTTTTCCGCGGCGCGTCTGACCTATCGCGGCCACCTGACCAGCTCCCGCGCGCAGGTGGCGCTCGCCGGGCGGATCGACACCTACTGCCAGCAACACCTACCCGCGGGGATCACGGCCCGTCAGACCGGCTCGTCCTACTACCTCGCGCAGAGCTCCATGGGCATCGTGCGCTCACAGCTGCGCAGCCTCGGGGTCTCCGCCCTGATCATCGGCGCCATCATGCTCATCCTGTTCCGATCGCCGAGGATGACGGTCCTGGTGCTGATCCCCAATATGCTGCCGATCGCGATGATCCTCGCCATGATGGGATGGCTGGGGATTCCTCTGTCGACCGGGACGGCGGTCATCGCCAGCATCTCGCTGGGGATTGCGGTCGACGACACCATTCACCTCGTCTTGCGCTACTACCACGAGCTGCTCCATGGCGGCCACTGGCTCTCGGGCGAACGTGCGGCAAGCCGGCGCAATCGCCTCCTCGCGCAGCGACAGGCGATGCGCGTCGCCCTGCTGGAAACGGGCCGGCCGATCTTCTACAGCTCCGCCACCCTGGTCACTGGGTTCGTGGTGCTCACCGCGTCGTCTTTCACACCGATCCTGATGCTCGGGCTTCTGACCGCCGCGACCATGGTCTTTTGCCTGTTCGGAGACCTGCTGCTGTTGCCAGCGATCCTGACGTTGACTCCAGTGTCGAAGCGCCTCATGGCCCGCGCCGATGCGGGCACACGAGAGGCGCCGCCGGCGGTCGCGACCGAGCCCGTGTCGAGCCCTGCGCGCCCGTGGCGATGGTCGAGCCGCCGGCCGGCGCTCCCGACGCCCTTCGGCCTGGCCCCGCGACCGATCGCCGTGCACCGAGATTCCGCGGCGACGACACCGATCGTCGCCACCAACGCGAGCGAAGCACCGCCGGTGCTCGTCGAGACCGGTCGCCCCGCCTGACCGGCTCTCCCCCGCAAATCTGCTGGACGCGAGCGCGGCGTCTACTCGGGCTCGGGACCTTCCTCGTTGAGGTTCTTGAAAAAATCCTCCGGACGCATCTTCTTGAGCTCTTCCTTGAAGTCCTCGAGGTCCTCCTCGGTGATCGGCTTCATCACCGCCACGCCTTTGTCCAGCACCCGATCATGGACATAGATCGGCGCGCCGGCGCGCACGGCCAGGGCCATGGAGTCCGACGGCCGGGCGTCGATGGAGATGTTCTGGCCCTGGAAGGTCGCCTCGATCACCGCGTAGTACGTGTTGTCCACCAGGTCGTTGACCACGATCCGGTCGATCTCCATCCCCAGCACCCGGGCGATATTGGTCATCAGATCGTGGGTCATGGGCCGCGGGAGCTCCTCACCCTGGAGATGTAGGAGGATCGCATTGCCCTCGTAGATCCCGATCCAGATCGGAACCATGCGGCCGCCGCCGACCTCCTCCAGGAAGACGACGTACTGGCCCGAATTGGGCACCATCATCAGGGATAGGATGCGGAACTCGTTGTACCCGTCCATCAACTTGGGCTCCATTGGCATATGCGAGTCAGAAGCGCTGATAACCACCGTATGCCAGCCAGGCGGCCACCGCCACCATGGCGACGCCAAACCCCTTCTTGGTCTTCTCCAGCCACGCCCCGGATGCCGGCAGGCTGGTCACCAGGCCGGTAAAGAGACCGACGATCATCAGCAGGGTGCCCAGACCGAGGGCAAACACAAATAGTAGCGCGAAGCCGAAGATGACGTTTTGCTGACTGGCCACGTAGACCAGCACCGCCCCCAGCACCGGGGCCGTGCACGGTGCCGCCACGAGCCCGGCGGTGAATCCCATCACCACCGCTCCGAGATAGCCGCGCCGCGCCTGCCCCGAGCCGGTGGTAAGAAAACGCGGCAGGGGCAGTGTAAACAGGTCCATCATCGCCAGGCCGAACAAGGCGATCACCACCGCGACACCGATGTAAACCCATGGATTATTGGAGAACGTCCCGAAGGTGGCGCCGGTCAAGGCGGCCGCCGCGCCCAGGGTCGAGTAGGTGACGGCGATCCCCAGCACATATAACGCCACCAGGATCACCGTCTTGACGCGCGAACACCCGACCTGCCCGCCCATGAAACCGACCGTGATCGGGATCATCGGATAGACGCAGGGAGTGAAGCTGGTCAGCACCCCGCCCAGATAGACAAACAGAAACGCCAGGGCCGACGAGCTTTGTAAGGCAGCCTGAAACTGCTGGGTGATCTGGTCCATGGTGGCTCGCCGGGGCCGATGACGAGGGAGGGATCATATCGACCCGACGAACCAAAAGCATACCAGAGCCATCCATGGGCCTTTTCTGGTAGCCTCACCACCCGTTGAGACACCACTGGAGGTATGACCATTATGATGCGGTTTTCATGGACCTGGCGGCTCGTATGGCTGGCTATCCTCCTGTCCGGTCCCGCGGCGGCAGCCGATGGCGTCGACGTCGGCGGCGTCGACGATGCGGTGCGTTTGACCCGCCATGCGGCGTGCAGCGGCGTCGTCGACCGGGAGCCGACCGGCGCAGCGACCACCTTCACCGCCACCCCTGGCAAACGGCTCTATCTATGGTGTGAGGTCTCCACCAAGGTCGTGCCCACCGCCATCACCCACCGCTACTACCGCGGCGAGCGTCTGATCCAAGAGGTGCCGCTCGCCGTCCGCGACCACCGCTGGCGGACCTGGAGCTACCACACCTTGGTGGCGAGTGACCCGGGCGAGTGGCGTATCGAGGTGATCGACGAGTGGGGCAATCGCCTGGCCGAAGAGCACGTCACGGTCACGGCGCCGGGGTCGCCGTGACCGGCCGGTGGCATATCACCGCGCTCCGGCCATTCCCGGCAACCGGTTGGCATTGACCGCGACCGGTGCGAACCTTGCCCCCCTTGGGCATGTCCGCTCCTATCAACCGCCACGCTCTGCGTGGACCGCAAGGAGAATCCCCAATGCAAGCTCTCTTCGCGCCGCTCACTGCGCTCAGCATCATCGCGATGCTGGCCATCGCCCCCCCCGCTACGGCAACGTCGGAAGGGGATGCGGCCCCCACCACTCTCAAGGGCGAGGTGATCGACACCGCGTGCTACCTCGGCCACGGCGCCCGGGGCGACAAGCACCGGCAATGCGCCCTCAACTGTCTAGCCAGCGGCATTCCGCCGAGCCTGCTCACCGATGAAGGCAAGCTCTACCTCCTGCTGCCGCCGCACGGTAGCCACGACGCTTACGACAAGGTGAAGGGAATGGCCGCCCAGGTGGTGACCGTGACAGGTAGGCTGCTGTCGAGCGGTGGGTTGACGGCGCTGGAGGTCGCGTCGGTCGAGTAACTCGCAACATCCGATGGGCCGCCGCACCGCAGCGCTTGTCGCTCTCCTGGTCGCCGGTGCGGCGACCCTGGCCGGTGCGTACTGGGCAGAGACGCGGCCTCCTGCCGAGGTGCGCGGCGCACGTCTCGCGCAACGCCTCGGTTGCTTCGGGTGCCACGATCCCCGGGGAGGACCGGGCACGCCCAACCCCGGCGCGCCGGAGGGGCACGTGCCGGGCTGGGGCGGCGGCAACGCCATGATGTACGTCCTCGGCCCGGACGACTTCGAGGCGTGGGTCCTCGACGGTGTTCCGCGCCGCCTCCTGGACAGCCCTGCCCATCAAGCCAAACGCGCCGCGCGGGTCTTGCAGATGCCCGCCTATCGCGGGCGAGTGAGCGCCCGACAGCTCTCCGATCTGCGACGCCACTTCGAGGCCGTGGCGGGGCTGACGGCCCCCGACGCCGGCGACGCGCTCCGCGGCTACGATGTGGCCGAGGAGAAGGGCTGCTTCGGCTGCCACGGCCCCGCCGGCCTCGGCGGTGTCGACAACCCCGGCTCGTTCGCCGGCTACGTCCCTGGCTGGCGCGGGCGGGGCCACGAGGCGCTGGTGAAGGATCGCGCCGAGCTCCGCGAATGGATCCACGACGGCGTGTCGCAACGCGCCGCGCGCCACCCGGTGATCGGCTTTTTTCTACGCCGCCAGCAGCTCCAGATGCCCGCCTTCGGTGACCATCTGACCACCGACGAGCTGAACGCCATCATGGCCTACATCGAGTGGCTCAATGGAACCACCCCGTCCAGGTAATTGCTCAAACGCGCGGGCTCAAGGGCCGACTAAGACGCAACCCGTTCTCTCCTTGGATCGGCAGCAACCGGACAACACGATTAATTGTAAGCTCATCTCACGATGCGAGTCGCCAACGATGGCCTCACCACACCGTCGACCCGCTGGTGCGAACCAATACTTCTCGACGGTCACATCCATGGCTATCATCCGTCAGGGATCCGGTGCCGCCCCCGTCCAGCAGCCGGATTCGCGCGACTCTATTGCGCTAGGGGCTACAGGTCCTTGAGACGGTAGAGGGCGTCAGAGCTGGGGGCTTCTCTTCTGACAGCCGCCTGGTGGGCGGAGACCGCATTGACTGCGCCGATCAACATCCCGGGCTATCACATCGAGCGTCAGCTCGGGAGTGGCGGTATGGCCTGTGTCTACCTTGCAACCCAGGAGTCCCTCCTTCGCAAGGTCGCCCTCAAGATCATGAATCCCGCCCTGGCATCCGACCGGTCATGCTGCGAGCGATTCATCAAAGAGGGGAGGATCATCGCCGAGCTGGTACATCCCAACATCGTCACCGTTCACGACGTGGGCATGGCCGGCTCACAGTACTACCTAGCCATGGAGTTCCTGCCCAACGGCACACTGTCGGAACGGATCGTTGGTGGACTCGGTCCGGACGAAGCGCTGCGCATCTTGACGCTAGTTGCGGGTGCGCTTCGGCTGGCACACCTGCACGATGTTGTCCATCGCGACATCAAACCGGCGAACATACTCTTCCGTGACGTCGATACGCCCGTCTTGTCCGACTTCGGGGTGGCGAAGGCCACGCGACCGGACACACAGATGACAATCGTCGGGAGTGTCATCGGGACTCCGGACTACATGAGCCCCGAACAGGCCCTCGGCGAGACTGTGGATGCTCGGTCCGATCTCTACAGTTTAGGTGTCGTGTTCTTCGAGATGCTGACGGGCGAGCACCCGTTCCGTTCCGGGAATCCCCAAGCAACCGCGATCCTGAATCGGATAAACGCCGTCCCACAATTGCCCACTTTCCTGTCTCGCTACCAGCCGATCATCGACGGCCTCATGGCAGGGGAGCGCAGCCGTCGTTTCGCGGACGTCGATGCGCTGCTCGCCGCCCTGGAGCGCGAGCAGCTGCTGCCAACGGCGGCGCAGCCCGGCCGGCCGTCCGCAGTGACCCACCCCGTCGGCCCCGCCATGGATACCACTGCCGCGCTAGGGACCCGTCAAGAGCGGCTGGCGAGCCCCGACGTGAGCAAGTCCGAGAACAAACCTGCGCCCCCGCTGTCGCGATGGCGTGTTCGGCTACTCGGCGTGGGAGCGCTGAGTGTTGCGGTCGCGATCGGTGCGTATGTCTTCCTGACACCGAACCACTCCCGTGTAAAGTCGCCCGTTCTGTCGCCAGGTCAGCCACAGACCCTCCCCTCCTCACCAGCGACGGCCGGCGAGGTAGACATCGGTGATTCGGCGCACCTTGATCCAGAAACCCAAGCGAAGGTGGACCGCCTGTTGCTCGCTGCCGAGGGACATCTGCTGATGGCCCGCCTGACGGAGCCGCCTGGCAGCAACGCCGCCGATGCCTTCCAACGGGTCCTCGAGATCGACCCACACAATCTAGCGGCTCGAGCGGGGCTGAAGCATATCGCCGACACGTACGCCGAGATGGCCAAGCAGAGTCTCCAGGCGGGGCGGCTCCAGGAGGGCTACGCGCGCATCGAGACGGGGCTCCGTGTCGAGCCTGATCATGCGGCGCTGCTGGCATTGCAGAAGCAGGCAGACGAACGCCCTACCCACTGAATACACCCGACGCTCGCCGGAAAAGCGTGTGGCGGCCTACGGCTCGGCGGGGATCAGGCTTAAGACCGAGGGCCACACCGTCTTCCAACCGTCGCGATGGTCCACCCCTGGCAAGACAAGGACGCGCGCATTTGGCTGTCGCTCTGCCGCCGCCTCCACCATTGCGGGAAGAATCACCCCGTCGTCCTTTCCCACCAGGTGCAACTGCCTCACCGACGGCGGGAGGGGTGCACGGCGACCGGGGTCTAGCGATCCCGACAACGGCGTGAACCGGTGCCGGGCACACCAGGCGGCGACATCCAGATTCCCCGCGAGGGTCACTACCGCGCAGGGTCGCAGATGCTCGGCAAGCAACATGGCGAGCGTCCCACCCCCGCTATGGCCGATCAACACCGTGCCTCGATACCCACCGTCGGCAAGGAGCCCACGGATGACGGCACCCATGCTCTCCACCACTTCCGGAGAGTACCGGCGATCGGTCCACCAAGCGGGGCCACAGCCGGACGCCGCGAAGTACCCGTGGTAGCATGGACGGCCGACGTAGGCCGCTGCGTTTTCATCCTGCGCCATCAGCTCAAGCATCAGGGGATTCCGCGGCGTGGGGTCGCGAGCGACCCGCGTGGGCGCGTCCCACGGGGAGCCGTCCCCCTCCAGATAGAGATGCAGGACAGGCCCGCGATCATGGTTGAGATACACCACATGGTCGAAGCCGACTCCGCGCCTCACCTCACGATCGAACCCGAGTTGCGCGGCCATACGATCCACCCGCACGGCCGGCGCGGAACAGGAGGCAACCAGCAGCATGGCGGTGATCGCGACCCACCCGATCGCCCCACGATCGCGAGCCACGAGCAGGCCCCTCGCCCGCGGCGGGCCTTTCGACACGGAGAGCGATGCATCGGCCATCGGGTTAGCCAGCTTTCCACACGCCGTAACGGCCACCATGCTGCCACAAAGGCGGCCAGTAGCGATCGGCAAGGGGCAAGCTCATGCCGCTGACGTATGGCCTGGCCACTGAGTAATCGGAAGCCTGGTACGATGCCAAAAAGACGATTACATTCATCTCATCTATAGGTCCTCTGTGGTCCAACTCAACGGACATCGCGGCATGCTTCATCTTGCCTGCACTCGCTGGCGGCTCGTACCCGGTGTTGGGTTCTTCGCGACCTGTCTCCTGCTGTGGGGGTGCGCAACAGGCAGCATCCAGGAGGACGGCGGCGATCCTGCCACCGGTCGTCCAGGAAATCCTGACCACTGGCTCATCGTCGACTGCCTCCTCCCGGGCCAGGTTCGCAAACTCGGGCGACAGATCACCTATCTATCTCCGCGACGTCCGATCAAGACCTCGGCATCGGACTGTGAGATCCGCGGGGGGGAATACGTCGCCTACGATCGCGCCGACTACTCCACGGCGCTCAAAGTGTGGCTGCCCCTCGCCAAAGAAGGCGACCCGGAGGCGCAAACGTACGTCGGCGAAATCTTCGAACGCGGTCTGGGAATCCAGCCCGACTATGCTGCCGCTGCGACCTGGTACCGGCGTGCCGCCGATCAGGGGTATTCCCGTGCTCAGATCAATCTCGGGTACCTCTACGAGAAGGGCCTCGGTGTCACCACAGACCTCGTCACCGCCTTGAATCTGTACCGACGGGCATCCGGCCTCGATCAAGTGGAGGTGGCATTCGCCTCGTCCGTGGAGGTGAGTGCACAGCGCGACGAGGAGCTGAAACGACTCCACGTGGAGCTACAACAACAGAAAGAGACGGCACAAGAGCTGGGCAACCGACTCACAGAGACTCAGCGTCTCCTCGCCGAACGCCAGCGGGCGCTCGATGCCACAACGGATGACCTGCGCACACTCCAACAGGAGCTGGAACAGCGACGTCACCAGACCTCGGGGGACGTCGCCTCGGCCCCGTCCCCCGCTGCGGAAGCCAGGCTCGCTGACGTCGAGGAGCAGTTCCGCAAGCAGGCCGAGGAGATGGAGCGTCTGCAAGCCACCGCGAGGGAGCGCGAGGAGACCCTCAGGGCACAGCTGACGGTGGCGCGCCGGGAAGAGCTGGCGTTGCAGACAAGATTGGAGACGCGCGTACGGGACGTCGGGGCGCTCAAGCGCTCGATGCGGCAGGCAGAGCACCAGCTGGACGAATACCGGCAAGAGCTAGCAGACCGCGATGCATCCCTTGCACGCCAACGTCAACAGCTCGAAACGGAACAAGCGGAGCTCGATGCCAAGAAGGCCGTTGCTGCGCATGGTACGGACGAAATCACCGAGCTCGAACGCCGCCTTGCCCAGCGCGAACAGGAGATCGATCGACAGCGGCAACTCATCGCCGAGCTGAGCGCCGAAGCCGACCGCCGTCTGCCCCTCCAGCAGGAGCTCCACACGGCACGCGCCGAAGGAGAACGGCTTCAACAGATCGCGGCGGAGCAACGGGATGTCGCCGCATCTCTCCAGACAAAACTGGACGAAGCGCAGCTTCACCTCGCCCAGGCACAGCAGGATCTGGGTGAGCAGCGACATGCGCTGGAGTCGACTGAAGCCGCCTTGCGCCGCGACCGTGATTCCCTCGCGAAGGAAAGAGGGCGGGCGACGCAAAGTGACGAAGAGATCCGCAAGCTAAAGGAGCGGATCCAGGAGGGTGAGACAAAGGTATCGACGCAGAACGCAACGATCGCTCGCCTGGAAGAGGAATCACGGCAATACAGCGCACAGTTGCGCGCGGCGCTCCAAGCCGCGCACGAGCAAGAGCAGGTCTTTCAGCGCGAGTTGGCAGCCCAACAGCGCGAGTCGGAATCACTGAAAGGCCAGCTTGCATCGACTCAGACCCAACTGGGCGAGGTACGAGGGGAGCTAGCGACTCGTGGCGCCGAGCTGGAGAAGGAGCGACGGCGCTTTGCTGAGGAGCGTCAAGCGCTCGAACGCGAGGCCAAGGAGGCGGCCGCCCGAGGTGACACGGAGATCGCACGACTAGAGCAGCAGCTGGCCGCCAAAGAGGCCGAGCTCCAGCAACAGAAGCAGGAGCTGGCACAGCTTGGAGCGGCTGCCCAAGGCTTCCGTCGACAGTTGCAACGGCTGGAGTCGGCCGCTCCCAAGGTGGCACCCGTAGCCGGCCCCAGCATCGAGATCATTGAACCGCCGCTACTGGCCACGCGCGGCCTGCCAGCAGTGAAGATGCGCGGTCCCTCAGATCACCGGGAGATCATCGGTCGAGTCGTTGCGCCTGCTGGCCTCCTCACTCTCACCGTAAATGACCAGG